>NZ_AZRN01000010.1 GCF_002895565.1 Petrotoga mexicana DSM 14811 | reverse complement strand
GTGGGGAGCGGGGTGGAAGGGCGCTAATTAATAAAGAGTAAGCTTAGCTTACAAATAAGTTCATCTTTCAAAAATAAGATATTACTTTTAAAAAGGGTACAGGGCGGAGCCCTCTCCCCTTGTTGGTTATAAAGGACCTCAGGTCCTTCCTTAAATGGGTGGGGTGCGAGGGAAAGGGCCGCATATCAAAAGACTAGGAGTGAAAAAAATGATAAAAATCGGCGCACATATGAAAATCTCAAAAGGCTTCAAAAAAGTCCCTCCTGACACAGCAAACATAGGAGGCAACACCTTCCAAATCTTCACAAGTTCACCACGGGTTTGGAAAGTAAACCCACCAAAAGAAAGCGATGTAGAAGGCTTCAAAAACGCAATGACCGAATTCAACATAAATTTTGAAGACGTCTTAGTTCATTCAAGCTACTTAATAAACCTCGCCTCTCCAAAAGACGACATCAGAGAAAAATCCATAAATGCAATGATAGAAGAAATAAAAGCCACAGACCAATTAGGAATACACCATTACAACTTCCATCCAGGAAGCCATTTAGGTGAAGGAGAAGAATTCGGCATAAGCAAAATATTAGAAGGGTTAGATACCATCTTCAAAGAAGTTCAAAATACAAAAGTAACTATCTTGCTCGAAAACGTTGCACAAAAAGGTTCAAACATAGGATACTCCACGGAACAACTGGGAAGAATAATAAACAATTCACCATGGAAAGAAAGATTAGGCATAACTTACGATACCTGCCATGGATTCGATTCTAACTATGACATAAGAAAAAAAGAAGAGGTACAAAGACTCTTAGACGAAATTGACAAATACATCGGCTTAAATAAACTAAAAATGATCCATCTAAACGACTCAAAATATGACGTAGGCGCTGCTAAAGACAGACACGAATTTATAGGCAAAGGATACATAGGAAAAGAAGGATTTAAAACCTTCCTCTCTTTCGATGAAATATCTAAGCTACCTCTGATACTTGAAACCCCAGGAGATGATCCAGAGCATAGCCAAGACATAAAAGTAGTAAAAGAGATCTTCAAAGAATTAGGAAAGCTTTAAAAAATACCCCCATCTGGGGGTATTTTTAAACAATCCCTTGATCCATCATTGCTCTTGCTACCTTTAGAAAAGCCGTCACATTAGCCCCAAAAACAAGGTCTCCATCTTTCTTGTACTCTTCAGCTGTCGTCTTTATACTACTGTAGATGTTCTTCATTATCTCTCGTAGTTTTTTATCTACCTCTTCAAAACTCCAAGACTCCCACATACTATTTTGAGTCATTTCTAAGGCAGAGGTAGCAACACCTCCAGCGTTGGCAGCTTTAGCTGGGGCAAACATAACGTTATTTTTTTGGAAACATTCAATAGCTTCTGGAGTGCACGGCATATTAGCACCTTCTGCAACCGCTAAAACACCGTTATTCACAAGTGTTTTTGCTTCTTCTATATCAATTTCGTTTTGAGTGGCACATGGGAAGGCAATATCACATTCAATTTTCCAAATATTTTTACTGTTATCGTTATACTCTGCCGAAGGATGAGTTTTGAGATACTCAACTATTCTTCCCCTTCTTTTTTCTTTTATCTCAATTACAGAATTTAAATCTATTCCTTCTGGATCGTATACCATTCCATCTGAATCACTAAGGGCTATAACCTTTCCACCGAGTTCTACAACTTTTTGAGCAGTGTAAATAGCCACGTTTCCAGATCCAGAAACTACTACCTTCTTGCCTTCAAATGTTTCACCAATATCTTTTAGCATTTCTTCAACAAAATAAACCAATCCATAACCTGTTGCTTCTGTTCTGGCTAAACTTCCACCCCAATCTACACCTTTTCCTGTTAGGGTGCCAGCTTCAAAACGGTTGGTAATTCTTTTGTATTGACCAAAGAGATACCCTATTTCTCTGTTCCCAACACCTATATCTCCTGCTGGAATATCCGTTTGTGCCCCTATATGTCTATATAGTTCAGTCATAAAACTTTGACAAAATCTCATAACTTCGGAATCTGACTTCCCCTTTGGATCGAAGTCACTACCACCTTTTGCTCCACCTATAGGCCTTCCAGTTAAAGCATTTTTGAAAGTTTGTTCAAATGCAAGAAACTTCATGATTCCAGGGTATACGGTGGGATGAAAACGCAATCCCCCTTTATAAGGCCCTAATGCAGAGTTAAATTCTATTCTGTATCCCCTATTAACATGAACGTTCCCTTGATCATCTAGCCATGGAACACGAAAGATAATCTGCCTTTCAGGCTCAGTTAACCTTTCTAAAATCCCGTTTTCTTCAAATTCAGGATACAGTTCAACAACCGGTTTGATACTTTCAAGCACCTCACGTACCGCCTGGTGAAACTCAGTTTCTCCAGGATTCATAACAACTACCCTTTCAATTATGCTGTCAACATAATTTTCTTGGGTTAATTCAATAGAGTCTCGCATGGTTACCTCCTCCTTTTTTGCTTTCCCCGGTATACTTAAGAAAGAACAAACAACAAGAAATTATTTTCATAATAAACAATTCATTGAAATATATTTCATTATTGCTAATAAATGGTAATGAATATATTTACTCACTTTTTTCGATTATACACAAAACTTGCAAATTCGCAAAATTTTAAAATTTTTTGTTGAAAATGCTTAAAATTAGGTATTTATGGTATTTTTTGATGATGGATTATTACTGAAGAAAGCGAATTAAAAAAATATTTATATTTTTTTAATAAAAAATTTATCTTTCTTAGATTCTTGAGTGAGTACCTGGAGGTATGCGGAAAGCTGAAAAAACTTAAAGAAGTACAAAAAAGATGGTGGGCGCTGTAGGGTTTGAACCTACGACCTTCTGCGCGTGAAGCAGACGCTCTCCCACTGAGCTAAGCGCCCCAAAACTCTTCTAAATTATTATACAATATATTTCAAAACTTGTCAATGAAAGTAAAAATTACTCTTTATAAGCTTGAATACATCTCAAATTTCCATCGATAGCCTCAACTTTTGAAACCTTAAACCCTTCTTTCTCAAATAACGAAATCAACTGACTCGTCGTTCTAAGCACCCTAAACTTTGGAATAAACCAAACTACATTCTCTCTATCCTTTAAATCAGGAACATACACAAAGGCTAAAACCTTTTTTGCCTTCTTTAGAATATCAGACACATCATAACTTTTCTCAAACTCTCCTACAATTAAAAGATTGTTAGAATTATCCTTCACAGAAATACTCAAATCTTGAAAAACACTTTCATACTTCTCTTTATCTACTCCAAGAACCTTAACATCTTTAAAACCACTATCAATTAATCCCTTTAAAATAACTTCCTTTTTGATCTCCAAAGGAACAGACTTGTAAGTCTCTTTCTCACGCTCTTCGTAAATCCTTAAAGCCTCATCAGAAGGATAAGGGCAAGCGTACATAAAAGTATCTGATTTCTTCCAACTCCTAATGGGATGAATAATGCCAAGCGTGGAAAATTTTTCAGAAATATTCCCTACCCAAATGATTTCATCGTTGTTTTTCATAAAACTAATCTGAGTATTTGGATAAAGGCCAGAATAACTGTATCTACCAAGTGCCAAATCAGCAAGTTTGTTATTCTCTTCTACAGCCTTTATATGTAAATCAAAGGCTTTTTTAACATCTTTTTTTTCGTATATCTTAGCAAGCCTATAATAATAAAAAGGAAATTCGTCGATATTTTCTATTTTTTTCAACAACGTCTCAGCCTTTTGTGGATCTTTTTGAATAAAAGATATCCCTGAAACGTACAAAGCCAATGAAGCATCAGAAATAAGATAAAGTTTTTGCGCGTTCTCTTGCCCTACGTACCCCATAATATCGAAAATAAACTCTTTCCCTGAAGCAAAATGGGCATACATCTCTTCGTAGACCCCGTCCATCTCGGGGTCTAACTTCGTGCTCAAATCCTCAATTATAGGCTTAATAAACTGTGAAAGATCAGGAAGTATTTCTAAAGACTTTTTATACTGACTTAGAGCTTCATTGAACCTTTTCAACCTCAGATAACAATCCCCTAATAAGGCGTATAAAACTCCTTGAATCTTTTCGTTTTCAATCTTTCTTAAACTAGAAAGGGTCTTCAACGTATCAAGATTATCTTTTGTTTTTTGCAAAACTGAATAAAAAAGCAAAAGTCCAGGTATACCGTTTTTTTCTACAAAATTGAGATAATCATCTTTAGTGATAAAATCTAAAAGTTGGTCTTCTGATGTTTTCATCTTCTTTATTATGTATTTTGAAAGTTCATTTCTACAAGATAATTTATCTAACAAATCTTCATCGACTTCAACTTCTAATTCAGCAATTTTTTCAACGACGCTATCATAATAAATAACAATCCCTGATTTTTCTACACCTTCAACCATAACTTTAAACCCAGGTAATACTTTTCCCCACTCTTCTTTACTTTCAACACCCTCTTTTAAATCATTTAGCAAAACATACAAATTCTTTTTATCGATAGTAATGTTCTCATCTTCACTAAATGCAAGGGAAATATGTTCGTTGAACCCTTCAAAATCTTTTCTTTTCAACATCGCACGAGCCATCAAAATATGTGCCAAAGGCACTTGCTTGAAAGACATAATAGTCCAATCAAAATTCTCTACATTCTTCATAGCTTCATCTAAGACTTTAAAAAACTTTTCTCCCCACTTGATTAGCTCATCCCAATCCGTTGATCTTTCGCACAATGCCATCATACCAAAGTAAGGATCAGGATACTGAGGAGTAGCATCTATACACTTTTGCAGTAACTCCTTTCCAAGATCTTTCAAACCCCCAAATACACAGTCCAACCCAAACAAATACAAAAACTCAAGTCCTATGGCAGGAACTCTCCCCACTCTTCTTATCTCTGCCAATGTCTCCCAAGCGACTTGGTTCTTCTTATACGTATACCCCCCGATAGACTCTGTTTTGTACAACTGAACTAAATAATACAACCTCTCAATAGGATGTTTTGCTTCCTTTAATTGCTCTCTTATTAAAGTACCTGTTCTTTCATACTTCTTTCTCTTCAAAGCCCTCGTCCAGATGTAACCGTAGTGAAGAATCGGAAAATTACCTCGAACGACCTTTGGTTTATATATAGCTTGATTATGTACAACATTTTTATATTCAACGGTACCATTTCTAAAAATTATTGGTATCGATGCAACTTCAGTTCTTGTGTAGTCCATATCCATATAACTAATAATGGGTAGATAGACAGTATTCACATCTTTTGGCAGTTTTTTAAGAAACTCTCTTATGTTTTTTTTAAACAATTCTGAAGCCTCTTCATCCGCATCGTATCTCATAACCCACTCACAGGTTGGAAATTTCAAAGAATAATTCCGAGCCTCAGAAAAATCATTCTGCCACTCATGAAAGTATAACTTATCGGTATACTCTTTAACTATTTCAGGTGTTCTATCCGTAGAACCCGTATCAACAACGATTATCTCATCTGCCACATCTTTAATAGCCTCTAAGGCGCGTCTAATATTAGCCTCTTCGTTCTTAACGATCATAGCAACGGACAACAATTTTTCATTATCATCACTCATACGCTTTCCTCCTATCAAAAAGCTACATCTATTATATCATTCTTGTTCAAACCATTTAATTCCTTAAAGGGCTTTCTCTAATCATAGAAAATCTTCCTAAAGGGGTGGTGCGCGTTCAATAAAAATAAAATTCCTTAGGGGGCAGCGGGTGGGAATAGATAAAAACAGATAATCAGCAATTTATTGCTTACAAATTCCTCAAAACAACTCTAATCGAAAAATCCTTAAAGCCACTCCAATCAAAGAAAAAATTCCATAAGGGGCGGCGGGCGGGAATAGATAAAAGAAAATAAAAAGAGGGCCCATCGGACCCCCTCTCTAAATTTCCTTTTATCGCAACAACTGCAACACATTTTGTGGAATTGTATTCGCTTGTGCCAACATTGCATTCGATGCTTGCAAGAGTATCTGTTGCTTTGTAAAGTCCATCATCTCTTTTGCCATATCTGCGTCTCTGATTCTGCTTTCTGCTGCGGTTAAGTTCTCCGATGCTACACCCAAGTTGGATATAGTATGTTCCAATCTATTCTGAACAGCACCAAGTGATGCCCTTGCTGTACTTACTTTGTGAATTGCAGCGTCCACAACCATTATTGATCTTTCAGCGCTATTTTGGTCGGTTGCTTTAAGTGACTTATCTGTGAGTCCAAGAGCTGCAGCACTCATATCGTCTATTCCAAGTACGATGTTGTGACCTTCATTCGCCCCTATTTGGAAAACAAGCTGATCAGCAGCGGTGTTAGTTCCTTCAACTCTAACAACGGCACTGTCTACAATTTCATTTAAAGGTAAAGATTCTCCAAAATCACCGATATTAAAAGTTGTGGAAACCCATGTGAAAGAAATACCACCAATTGTTGCTACTCCCGAATTCAAGGAGACCACCTTTGTAGTTACTATTCCCTCACTTTCTATTTGCGTTATTCTAACATCCAAAGTCGAAGTCGAAGCATCTTCTAATTGTCCGACTTCTATAACGTAAGTACCTTCCACTACAGTAGCACCTGATACGGCACTAACGTCAACATTGATGTTTCCTCCCGTAACAACTTTAATATCTTCACTACCTCTGAATGATTCAATCTTACCATCAAGCAATTTCATTGTGTTGAACTCTGTGGTTCTTGAAATCCTATCGATCTCTTCTCTTAGTTGATCTAATTCTAACTGTATTTGATTTCTATCAACATCTGTGTTGGTATCTGATGCAGCTTGAACCGATAATTCTCTCATTCTTTGAAGTATAGAGTGTGTTTCTGTCAGTGCTCCTTCTGCTGTTTGTATCAAAGATATAGAATCTTGTGCATTTTTAACAGCAGTTTCTAAACCTTTAATTTGACCTCTCATCTTTTCGGATATTGCTAAGCCCGCTGCATCGTCTCCTGCTCTGTTGATTCTTAAACCAGAAGAAAGTCTTTCAAGTGTTTTACCCATCGATTGGTTTACTTGATCCATCGATCTCCATGCATTCAATGCACTAATGTTGTGATTAATCCTCATAATCCATACACCTCCATGTGAGTTTTTTGTTTCTTGCCCTTCCTTGGACAAGGTTTTTCCCTTAGCGCTAAGGATTTTCATACATATTATCGAACAGTTTTCCAAAAACTTTAGTGTTTTTAGTACTCTTTTTTCTATAAAATCATTATTCTTGTCTTCTTACCCTTAATAGGGCATCTATCAGAAGCCTCATTCTCATTTTCCATAAATAATGAGTTATTCGTCAATTTGCCTAATCGTTTATAAAATCTGAACTATTTTGTAAAAATAGTTTGTTCTTATTTCATGACTAATAAAGAAGAAGATTGGCTTTAATTACCTGGTAAATTTTAACATTTCCTTTTTACAACTATTTTCCAATTTTTCTGAAGACGTTGGGGATAGTTGCTTTTCATAAATTCCTGGTCTCTTCCATCAGGTATATTCAAATAAATCATAGTATCAGCAGAACTATGTTTTTTTTAAAACTTGAAAGAAACTTTCAATCCTATCTTTTGGAATATGCTCCATCGAATCTATACTTGTTGTAAGGTCGAATGTTTTCATCAAATTTAAATTTGTGGCGTCTTCTACTATATAAGTTATATTATCGTGGTAAGAATTTTTTCTCGCAAATTCTATTAATTTCTCTGTTAAATCAATCGCTATTACTTTAGCACCTTTGCTAGCTATATTTTGAATCACTATAATTTAAAATTATTGGTTTTATTCCTCTTGCCATGCTTTCTATAATGTTATAAGGATGGCCTTCATGTATGCTTGTTGATATTATGTGGTTTTAGTCTTCTAAAAATTTTCCTACTTCATTTATCCAGCTATGTAAGATGAAATTGTCTTCCATTTTCATTTCTTTTTTTATGTATTCAAAGTATTCTTTGTACAATGGGTCTTGAAAGTCTCCACCTACATGTAATTTGTATTTGTTATCTAACTTTTTTAATTTACCTATTATTTGAATCCATGTTTCTAGATTCTTCCTATAGTTTATGTGAGCTAACAACGCTATAGGAAAATTCCTTGAGAAACTTTCTTCAGGTTTAAGGATCAATAGAGCAGGTGACGATGCAGCTGGTTTGTCAATCTCTGAGAAAATGAGAGGACAGATTAGGGGGTTAGACATGGCTGTAAAAAATGCTCAAGATTCTATCTCCTTGATACAAACAGCGGAAGGAGCATTAACTGAAACACACGCTATTTTGCAAAGAATGAGAGAATTAGCCGTACGAGCAGCAAACGACACAAACGTTACAGAAGATAGAAAAGCATTACAAAATGAAGTAGACCAATTAGTTGCAGAAGTTACAAGAATTGCAGACAACACCGAATTCAACACCCAGAAACTATTAAATGGAGATTTTTCTAACAAAGTTTTCCACATCGGAGCAAACATAAGTCAAAACATTACATTATCTATCAGCGCTATGAGTGCATCGGCCTTGGAGGTTAATGCAATAGTTCTTACTACTCAAGCCGATGCGAATACTGCTATTAGTACTATAAACGCTGCAATAGAGACTGTTTCTGAGGAAAGATCCAAGCTTGGTGCATATCAGAACAGGTTAGAACACACTATAAACAACCTGCAAGTTTCCTCAGAGAACTTAACCGCCGCAGAATCAAGAATCAGAGATGTAGACATGGCAAAAGAAATGATGAATTATACAAAACAACAAATACTATTGCAATCATCGAATGCAATGTTGGCTCAAGCAAACATGGTTCCACAAAACGTCTTGCAATTGTTAAGATAATTGTTTTCACAATCGGGTAGGAGGTAGATAATTAATTTATCGATTGTTTTCTTATATCACACCTTACGTATCGTTCGGTATACGGTGACTCGACAGAAAGGAAAGGTAAACATCAAAATCACATGGAGGTGAAGGTAGAATGAGAATTAACCATAACTTAAACGCTCTAAATGCATGGAGGCAGTTGGAATCAGCTAACAACGCTATGGGAAAATCCCTTGAAAAACTTTCTTCAGGTTTAAGAATCAACCGAGCTGTTGATGATGCAGCTGGTTTGTCAATCTCTGAAAAAATGAGGGCACAGATTAAAGGGTTAGACATGGCTGTAAAAAATGCACAAGATTCTATATCCTTGATACAAACAGCGGAAGGAACATTAACTGAAACCCACGCTACTTTGCAAAGAATGAGAGAATTAGCAGTACAAGCAGCTAACGATACAAACGTTACAGAAGATAGAGAAGCATTACAAGATGAAGCAAAACAATTAAGGGACGAAATTACAAGAATTGCAAACAACACCGAATTCGACACCCAAAAATTATTAAATGGAAGCTTTTCTGACAAATATTTCCACATTGGAGCAAACATAAGTCAAAACATTACATTATCTATCAACACTATGGATGCATCGGCTTTGGGTATAAATAGTATAAACCTTGAAAGTCAAGCAAGTGCTAATGCCGCTATTAGTACTATAAACGCTGCAATAGAAGAAGTCTCTACAGAAAGATCCAAACTCGGTGCATATCAGAACAGATTAGAACATACTATAAACAACTTGCAAGTTTCCTCAGAGAATTTAACCGCTGCAGAATCAAGAATCAGAGATGTAGACATGGCAAAAGAAATGATGAACTATACAAAACAACAAATACTGTTGCAATCATCGAATGCAATGTTGGCTCAAGCAAACATGGTTCCACAAAACGTCTTGCAATTGTTAAGATAATTGTTTTTATACAGAAAAAGGGGCTACCGCCCCTTTTTCTTATTCGCCCAGCATGGGCGCAATAGCTAAGCTGTGAAAATCCGCTGTAGGCCAGGTAGTAGGAACCAGATAAAAGGCTAAGTGAAGTGGAAAAGTTTGCATGACAAAACGAAGACCGACAGCTATCCAAAACTTCATAAGTTTTATGATATGTTATGATAGATTCAGAGAGTAACAAATTAAGGGAATGAGCTGTATGAATCTTTTTATTGACACAAATATTCTTCTGTCTTTTTACCATTTCACAAGCGAGGACTTAGAGGAACTAAATAAACTTGTTGTTTTACTTAAGCAGAAAAAGGTAAAGCTATACTTACTAGAACAGATTGTAGATGAGTTTCAGCGCAACAGAGAGAACAAAATAATGGATGCACTAAAGCAGTTACAGGAATCCCGACTAAAGCTCGAGTTACCACAACTTTGTAAAGATTTTGAGGAATATCCAACACTAAAAGAACTCCAGAAAGAATATGAGAAGCAACGCTCCACTTCAGTGGATAAGATCATGAAAAATGTTGTGGAGCACACGCTGAAGGCCGATAAAACTATAAAGGACCTATTTGAAAAAGCAAAACGACTTCCTACAGACGATGACCAAATGGCCAAAGCGCGTGTGCGTATGGAAGTAGGCAATCCACCCTGAAAGAACAGATCTTTAGGAGATGCGATTAACTGGGAAACGCTACTTAAGCATGTCCTGGTTGGCGAAAACCTTTATTTCGTAACCAGCGATAAGGATTACAGTTCAAGCGTAGACCAAAACAGGTTTAAGGTTGGGGACACGCTGTAAGAACGCTGCTAGGAAAAAAGCCGCATTCTAAAGCTGCGGAGGCTATAATGCGCCCCTCTATCCGCCAAATGGGATATGTGGGCAGCCAATTTTGTCCCTCCCCCTGGCTACGTCTCCAATTCAGACGTAACTTCTCTCACCCTGTGCAGGCTGAAGGTGAAGAGGCCTTAAAACAAATTTTAGAGTTTCTAAAGATATTTGGATACAAGAAATCTTTTTATGCAGCTAAGTAATTTCTGATTTTTTTCATTTACCTTGGTAAACTCCATTTAACTCCAGCTTAATTACCCCATATTTTCGTGATAGAATCAAATAATTTTTTTAATTGATTTTGCCATTAGAAATCCTTCTTATAAATCTTCGTCGATCTCAAAGTTAATATCAAAAGGGCTGTTTCTTTCTTTGTTAATTGCATAAGCAGTTATTAAACCAGTTTCTTTCTTATCATTTATCAAAATTCTTTCTCCATAAGGTATATCAAAAATTATATGGTCGTATCTAATTTTATTCTGCTTAAGGAAATTAATTGTCTGATCTGTATATTTGGTTTCCCTAGAAGTCAAGATTATTATGGTATCTTCAGTAGGAATAATATTAAAAAATTCTTTCACACCTTTCAACAATTCGTCTTTTCCCTCTTTATATCCGTTGTGTTTTAAAATTGTTCCATCTAAATCAATAATCCATGTCTTAGGCAAAGAAGATAATTTTAATACCATTTAAACCCTCCTTTTCGTTTCAAGAACTTTACCTATATAACCTCCCGGATGATTTTGTTTAAATACTTCCAATTTTATATCCAATCTGTCCGTAATTTCCATTGCAACCGCTTGCAATACCAATAAATACCCTATACTTGAATTATTTGGAACTAGATTCCACTTATCTCCCTCATGTTCAAGAAACAAAACTAATTTATTAGCTATTTTCTTGCCTAATGTGCTGTTTCCATTATAGGTTAATAACCATAATTTTATTTTTCTCTTTTTTAATTGCTCGTATAAATATATTGATTCCGAGGTTTCTCCGCTTTTTGTTAACATAATTACCAAATCATTATCCTTCACGACACCTAAATCTCCATGTATTGCAGAGTTTGTGTGTAAAAAATGTCCATTAATACCTAAAGAATTCAGCGTTCCTATAAACTTTTCACAGATTGGCACGTTTTTCCCTAATGCAGTAGCTATGATTTTTCCGCCGGTATTTATTGTCACTAACATATCTTCAATAAGCGTATCCAAAGTATCATAATCAATGTTCTCTTCTATCTTTTCTAAGGCTATTAATTGTTTCTTCAAATGATAGTGATTCATATAACCTCCCCCAATTTAATTGTTCCGTTATAAAACGCTCCACATATAGAATCATAATCATCCCAAGCATATGTTGTTAAGGATAGCCAAATTATTGCGTGAAGTAGTTTAATTTTGTCTTCGTTGACTGGTTTAATATTCTCGAAAAAATATTCTTCTAATTGTTCATATTCGTTAGACTCTATATCTAAAAAAACTTCAGTATTTTCTATCTTTAGATCAAAATGTTTTTGATTAAATTTATCATAATTACCCTTCAAACTGTAATATAATTTGGCATAATCATAATCTTTGTCTCCATAAATTTTATCAAAGCCAAAATACCCTCTCGGGTCTATCAAATAGATTTTATCTAAATTTTTATCAATCAGCATATTTGAAAATGTTGGATCTCCATGAATTGGGTGAAATTTTTCTGGATAGAATTCTCTAACTAAATTTTTTATATCTTCTTCTAGATAAAAAGGATTTAAGAACCATTTGTTATTTATCTTAATTTCTTTTTCTGTTGCAAAGGGTATTAATTTATACACCTTATCCATACGCTCAAAAGTTTTAACATAATACTCTTTCTCTAAACTAAAATAATTCGAGTTTATTGGATGAGATAAGTTATGAAGTTTCTCAAATGCTTCTAAAATCTTATCTAGTACCTTTTTTTTGTCTTTGTATGAATTCAATTCAAAAGGATGCAATCCATCTACTTTTTCTAAAGTTATTGGGTCTAGACTTAAAACTTTAGGGATATTACTGTATGATTTGGTTGATATGTATTTATACCAATTACTTTCATGCTCGGCCAAAGCGAACCCTTTTTCATCTAAAGGGATCTTTATAACTTTATCATTTGCTATTTTTACTTCATTAAAAGGTCTTGAAATTCTTTTTGAAAAAATGTATTCTTCATATTCTTCTTTTATTCCAAATTCTTTGGTGCCATATAGTGGAATTTCGTCAAATTCTATATTTTTATATTTTAAATATTTAACAAATTCGCCTGAACTCGGTACATCTTCTATTTCTTTTTTGCTGTTAAAAACAAAAAATCCAGCCACACCAAATTCTTTAGATTTTTCTTCTACAAATTCACCATTTTTATAAGACCATCTACATTCAAAATCTTTGGAAATTCCAATTAAATTTTTATTATTGTTCAAATTTAGTTCAAAATCTTTGGGTAAAACCAAATCACTCCATACATATACTAAAGGCTCATTTTGTGGAATAAATTTTAAAGCGGTATTTAAACCAGCACAAGTGCCTTTTTCACCAGTTTTTATCAAAATGTAGTTGATATCACTAAAGATTTTCAGATATTCTTTTAGCACTTCATATTTGTAGTCACCTATTATTATAAAATTAGAATTTTTAAAAACCTTAAAAGTATAAAAGATCATTGGCGAACTATCAACAGAAACTAAAGCTTTAGGTTTATTCCACGTATATTTCTCCATTCTAGTTCCTTTTCCACCTGCTTGAATTATCACATATTTAATAGTATCATCACCTCGCTTTAAAACTTTTTGAAACTGATAATTAAAAATATAAACCTCAAATTTTTATAAAAATTGTCAGTTTTTTGTTGATTTTCTGGAAGTTTAACTTATTTCTTCAAAAAAGTATACCCCCAATCAAGCCATATCCTTATTTTCAAAGAAGTCTAGCGTTTTGTATACAGCATCATCTGGGTTAATTAATTCCATTTCTAGTACTTGCCCTCTTTTTTTAAATTTCTTTAAAGACCACCAATCAATCATTTTTATTGGATAACCTGCGCCAATCCAGTAATGTGCAGGGTAAAAAACTACCATCTTAACTTTTGCTGAGGTAAGCAAATCTGCAATTCCGTTTCTGAAAACAACAACGTTTTTGAAGTACTCAGCTACATATATAATGTCTTCCAGGTTAACATGCAAAAAGTGGATTTTATTCATTTTATCCTTTGGAATGAATGATTCAAAAAATTTTGCATCAATAAGTTCGTTAAAAACAAATTCATAATCCGACTCTAATGCCATTATTAACAATTTTTTAAGATATTCAGGAAATTCCTTTGGGAGTTTCATTGCCCTAGGCTGAGTGAATAAATAAATAATTTTTTTACCTATGAACATTTGGTCAAGGTGTTCTTTTAGTTTTATATTTGTACAACTATATAAAGTTGAAAGTTCAAATGAAGAATTAATATCCAAACCGAGTTGCAGTGGAAATAAATCAAAAAAATTCAACTTATATATTCTCGCGAGTCTGTAAATAGATTTTGGATGAGCAATCGTAATTTTACCAATCTGAGGTCCACGCGTACCAATTATAGTTCCTAAATAACCAGTAATAAAGTTATCATATTTTGCTGGAATAAAAACATAATTATCAATAGCTGGAAACATTTTAACCAAAAATTCAAATTTTTTATCTATAAGCACCGTTATCTTATTTGCATTGTATTTTCTTTTAAAAGCATTAAGTAGGGAAAAGGTAGCATAAATATCTCCAATATGTGAATTTAAAAGAAAAATATAACTATCCTTATATTTTTTTTCAATTTTTTCCAGTTCTTTATAAATGTAAAATTCTAAAATATATTGGTTTTCATATTTTTCTTCATCTCGTAAACTTCTTTCTGAAACGTTTGCTTTTATTTCACTTGGATTATCGTCTTTTTCTTTGGCATTCAAAAGTATTGTTTGAACTTTTACTCTATCTTTATCATCTGTGTTTAGAATCTCTTCAATTTCATATATTTGCTTCTCCAACGTGTAATTATCTTCGATAAACCTACGGTAACTTTCTGAGTCGTAATTTTCTTCGGTTATTTTTTCTACTGCTTCATCGATTGTGTTGTATATAAGCTCATTAGGCCATAATGTCTTGGCACCGTCAAAATTATGAATTATTGGTTTTATTCCCCTTGCCATTGCTTCAGCGATGTTGTAACCAAAGCTTTCATGTATGCTTGTTGATATTATGTAGTTTTTGTCTTCTAAAAATTTTTCTACTTCGCTTATCCAGCCATGTAGAATGAAATTGTCTTCCATTTTCATTTCTTTTTTTATGTATTCAAAGTATTCTTTGTACAATGAATCTTGAAAATCTCCACCTACATGTAATTTGTATCTGTTATCTACATCTTTTAATTTACCTATTATTTGAATCCATGTTTCTGGATTTTTCCTATAATTTATGTGAGCTAACACTGCTAAATTGTATCCTGGTTTGTGTATAGAGAATTTGAATTTGTCTAAGTCAACCCCGTTGTAAACAATTTCTTCTTTGCACGATTGAAGATCAATGTTAAGATGTAATTGGTGAAATGTTAGTTTCATAGAATTTGCAACAAATATCAATCGATCGATATTTCTCCAATTTATTTTTTCAGGGAATTGTGTAAAGGCTTCGTATCTGTGTAATCTACAAATAACTTTTTTATTTTCTATTTCAGGGACTTTGTTTGTTGCAAATATTGCTAACTCATTTGCCCATTCAAGCCAGACTATGTCCGCCCATTTTATCGCTTCTGTTATTTCGTTTGCGTCTGTTGATACTACGAGTTTGACATCGTATCCAAGTGAGAAGGTTTCTACTATGTCTTTTAGGAAGTTGTCTAAGCCAGGTAAGCAAAGGAAGGCTATCTTTGTGTCCTTTTTTATCTTGTTTCTTATTTCTAAGAACTTCTTTTTCATTTGTGGGTTATCAGTCTGTTGAGCTGCTTTTAGGTAAAATCTTAAAGATGCTAATTTGCTTCTGTTTTTGAATTCTATGTCTCCTAAGAGGTCATAGGTTGCCCAGTCTTTGTCGTGTATCCTCATGAGGTATCTCCATGCTTGGCTTTCTTGGTTCATTTCTTTTAGTAGATATCCATAATTGAATAATAGGTCTGAGTCAATAGGATTTATTGTTAAACCTTTTTCAAATTCTTCTTTGGCTTTTTCGAGTTCTTTTTTATTGAAGTGTATTAGTCCTTTTAAGTTGTATTTTTTCGGGTCATCATCGGATATTTTTTCTATTTGTTCTTGAGCTTTGTTTATTTCTCCTTTGTTTATCAATTCAATGATTTCTTCGTACATGGATATCCTCCTTAGCCTTTGAAGTTTGTCTTTAGAAGTTCTAAAACTTGTGTTAGCGCCCCTTCGCCCCGCAGCCCACCCTCTAAGGAAAGGGCTCTGGGCCCCTTTCATCTCGCAACCCATCCTTTTTAAGGAAAAGGCCTAGGGCCCCTTCGACCCTTGTAACGGAGGGCTTCGCCCTGTAACCCACCCATGAGGATGATGGTATTTTTGTGGTTTATTAATATTTCTTTTTAAGTAATTGTTAATCCTATTTTTTATCGTCTGGAATGGGGAAGTTTTTAGCATATTTTTTGGGAAGTGATATTTTCACTTAAAATTTTTTGCTAAAAACTGTTGCTTTTAATTTTTAGTACACCCGCAACCCTTTGAAAATTACGAAGTTTCTAAAATAATTATTCTATCTAGGTTTGCGCCCCTTCGCCCCGCAGCCCACCCTTAAGGAAGCATAAAAAGCTTTTCCTTCACCCCACTCCCCCATTAGGAAGAAAAAATGTAGGGCTTCGCTCTGCTGCCCACCCTCTAAGGATGAGCAAAAGGCTTTCCCTTTCACCCTGCTCCCCCACCCATTAGGAATGAAAATGTAGGACTTCTCCCTGCAGCCCGCCCATAAGGATGAAGTGAAGGAGCTTTTTACCTCGCTCCCCGCCCACTGCAGCTCACTGTTGACTTTTTAGGTAAAATTGTGTATAATGTTATATATACGTATGCCTAAGGAGGAAGTTTTATGTATTTTTTTAATAATCTTTCGGATATTAAAGGGCGGGAAGAGGAGTTTTTTAATAAGGAGATTAGTATAAAAGGTAAAATTTTTTATGTTGATGAGGCAAAGGATTTTTATTATTTGTTTGTTACCGATTATAGCTATTCTTTTTTGTGTAAGTCAGAAAGCGGGAAAACACCCCGAACGAGGTTAGGGAAAGATGAGTGGTTTAGATTTGAAGGGGTATTAGAGTACGATAGTGAAATGGGGAGTTATTGTTTGAAGGTAGACACAATAAAAGTTGCTGTTCCATTATCTTGGCATGATCTTTCGGTAGAAAAGAGGGTTGAACTTCATGTGCATTCAAAGATGAGCTCAAAGTTGTCCATATTGGATATAGAGGAGTTGGTGGATGCTGTTTCTTCGTTTGGGCAAAAGGCGGTTGCTATCACGGATAACGAGAATGTGCAGATGATTCCTTATTTCTATGAGTATGCTAAGAAGAAGGGTGTAAAAGCAATTTTTGGTTGTGAGCTGAATGTGCACGATGAGAGAAGAGGAATCATAAAACACGTGAATGTGCTGGTTAAGAATAAAGAGGGGTTGAAGAATCTTTATAAAATAGTATCGATTTCACATATGAACGTTGTGAACAAAAGTGCGATAATTTCACTTTCAGATTTGAAGAATTTAAGAAAAGGGCTACTTTTGGGTTCTTCACTTGATGGATTTTTGCTTTACGACTTTCTGAATAAGTATTCTACTGACGATTTAAAGGAAAGGGTAACTTTTTTTGATTATATAGAGCTTTTCCCGATGGATTGTTATAACGATTTGTGTTTGGAGAAGGGTAAGATTATCGATTATTCTAAAACAGTGTATGAGATTGCAAAAGCTTTCAAAAAGCCTGTTGTTATGTCCGGTGATGTTCATTATTTGAGAAAAGAAGATCGAGAGTATTTAAACGCTATGATCGTTGGTATCTCTACAAAAAGTAAACCAAGAAAAATTACGCGAAGTGTTAATTATTTTAGAAGCACTTCTCAGATGTATGATGAAGCATTTGAGATCTTTAAAAAGCACGGCATTGCAAAGGAAATCGTTGTGAAAAATCCAAATAAAATCGCTGGTGAGGTAGAGGAGTTTGCTCCTTTTGACTTTAAATTGAAGGCGCCTATTATCCCTTCTGCCGACCAAAATTTGAGAGATATCGTTTATAACAACGCAAAAAAGAAGTATGGAGAAAAGTTGCACCGTATAATTATAGATAGGATAGAGAAGGAATTGAAAAGTATAATAGATAACGGGTATGCTGTGATATTTTTGATCTCAGCCGATATGGTCAAGAAGTCTTTAGAGATGGGCTATCCGATCGGTTCGAGGGGGTCAGTTGGTTCTTCGCTTGTGGCTTTTCTTTTGGGGATAACTGAGGTTAATCCTTTGCCACCACATTATTTTTGTGAGAGTTGTGGGTTTATAGAGTTCAGTGAGGATTTGAACTTGAGTGGTTTTGATTTAAAAGAGAAGTCATGCCCAAATTGTGGTGCGATTTTGAACTCCGATGGGCATAATATAAGGTTTGAGGTTTTTATGGGGTATTCTGGTGAGAAGATCCCAGATATAGACGTGAATTTTTCGGCTGAGATTTTCAATAATATACAAAGGTTCTTGGAAGAGAAATTTGGTAGGAACTATTGTTACAAGGCAGGTACGATAAGTACCATCTCAAGGTACAACGCTTTGAAGATGGCGTTCAATTATTTCAAGGATGAAGATATGAATTTTGCACATCTTTTCTGGGTTTCTCAAAAAATAAAAGGGACAAAGTTGAATACAGGTCAACATCCATCAGCTATGATAATAATTCCTCAAGAGTACGATGTTCACGATTTCACTCCTTACCAGTATTCTGCAAATTCTCCTGAGATTGGTATCGTTACGACACATTATGATTTTAAGGCTTTAGAAAATGATTTGTTGAAAATAGATGTGTTGTCTCACGATGGGCCAACATTTTTAAAAATGCTTAAGGATTTAACCGGTTACGATTACAACGATATTTCGATGCACGATGAGCGGGTTCTCTCACTTTTCTCTTCTACAAAGGAGTTGGGAGTGGATCTTTCAGAGATAGGTACGGAGATTGGAACGTTGGGTGTACCGGAAGTTTGGACACCTTTTTCCCACAAGATGCTCACCGAAACAAAGCCCAAAACTTTTTATGATCTGTGTAGGACGAATTCACTTGCACACGGGACGGATATTTGGTTCAATAACGCCCGCGAGATAGTTTTGAAGAATGTGGCAGGTATCGATCAGATCGTTAGCTGCAGAGACGATATTTTGACAACGCTTGAGTATTTTGGAGTGGAACCAAAAACGGCCTTTATGATTATGGAAAAAGTGAGAAAGGGGAAAGAGCTTACAGAGAAAGAACTTAAGGCGATAGATGATTCAGAAGCTCCCGAATGGTACCTTGATTCTTTGAAGAAGATTCATTATCTATTCCCAAAGGCCCATGCGGTTGCCTACATGATATTGGCGTACAAGATAGCGTTTTACAAACTTTATCATCCTCTTGAGTTTTACAGCGTTTATTTCACAATCAGAACGAGGTTTTTTGATATTGATATTATAATGGACGAAGAATTGACGGTTCAGACGATTAAAAAACTTTCAAAAAACGAATTCCAACATAATTACGAAGAGTCCAACTTTTATTCCACACTTAAGACCGCCTACGAGATGAGAAAGAGAGGTTTTGGTTTTTTAAGACCGGATCTTTACAAGAGTGAGGCAAAGGTTTTTAAAATTGAAGGGGAATATTTGAGGATACCTCTGACCAAAGTGAGAAATATTGGTAGCAAGAATGCCCAACGGATTCTAAAGGAAAGGGCAGGGTCCACAGAAAAAACTCTCCTTTCAAACTAATATTATCGCATATATAGAAATTAATACAAATTTAATAAAGTTATGATATTATATTTATGTTACATTTTTGCATTCTCGTAAAAAATCAAACATTAGGAGGGATCGGTATGAAAAAGATAGTGGTTTCTTTATTCGCTTTAATGGTTTTAACTGCGGTTGTTTTTTCGGCTCCCTTAGGGTTAGGTGTAAAAGTTGGTGAACCAACGGGTTTGTATATACGGAGTTATACTAGTTCAACAAGTTTCGCCGGCATCACTGCTGCATGGTCTTTTACCAACGATAATTTCACCATACAGGCAGATTTTAATGGTGTTTCTCCAAATCTTTTTGGTGATATTGATTTTAGCTATGGTGGAGGTATTCATCTTGGTGTAAAAGACGACGATTTAAATTTAGGAATACGTTTCCCGTTGGCATTGAATTATGCTATTCCTGAAACTCCATTGATCACATTTTTAGAAATTGCACCAGGTTTTAGCTTTGCCCCTGAAACAAACTTTGATTTAAGTGGAGGATTAGGTTTAGTTTATAGTTTTTAATATACAGCCCCTATTCAATTGACATAATTATCAGATTATGATATAATAAGTTGACAAGAAATATAGATTAAGGAGTGTTAGATGTGAAACAGGGTATTCATCCAGAAATGAAGCTTATAACCGTAAAATGCGCCTGCGGTGCCGAACATACTATGTATTCAACTGTTGACAATTTCAGATTAGATGTTTGCTCTGAATGTCATCCTTTCTACAAAGGAGAATTAGGTTCACAAATATTGGATACAGAAGGTAGAGTTCAGAAGTTTAAGAACAAATACAAAGATTTTCTTGAAAACTAAAATCTCTAATTTTCTTGTTGGGGGGGATTTATTAGAGTTAAGGAATAAAAGTATTAAGAGATGAAAAGCGTTATCCAGTTGGTCCTTGCTATTGGTAAATTTTTACCAATATCCATCTGGAAACACAACAAAAATCTCGGAGGTGAAAACCAACGCCCGGACCCAGGCCATCCGTTTATGAAGGGTGATATCACGACTTAGCAAGGTTCTCGTGATTAAGAAAAAAGGGCAAGGTAATTATTTTGGTAAATGAAAGTTTAGCAACAGGGGATTCTGTGAAAGGTAAAGTGGTCGATATCAAAAAGTTTGGTGCATTTTTGGAACTTGAAAATGGTGAAGAAGGATTTGTGCACATTTCAAAGATTTCAAAAAAGTACGTTAGAGAGATATCCAATTTTTTAAAAATCGGTGATGAAGTTCAAGGAAAAGTCATAGGAAGAACAAAAGACGGAAAGTACGAGTTGTCTTTGAAAGATTTCGATGAAGAAAAAGAGGATACAGGAAAATCACACAATTTTGAAAAAAGATTGAACCAATATCTAAAAGACAGCGAAAAGAAGATATCCGAGTATAAAAAGCACTTAGATAAGAAAAAGAATACACGTAGAAGATAATTAATTATAGGTTATGTATATATAGGATAACAATTGAGAGGGAGATTTTCTCCCTCTCAATTATTTTTTATGTCTTAAAAAATCTAAACTTAGACCTTTTCTTTTTAAAGTAACAAACTTTGTGGTAAAATAATTGAGAAAGAGGGAAGCGGACTGCGGCAAGTCTCCTTCTTTAGATGTATGAGAAGTGAGAAGAGGTAGTTCTCCTTCCTTGGATGTGTGGGAAGTGAGGAGAGGTAGCTCTCCTTCCTTAAAAGGGTGAGGAGCGGGGCGAAGGGGCGCTAAAATAAGTTTTAAAGTGTCTACAAAACAGGAACTACAATAAAGATCTAAGGAGGATTAGCATTTGAGTACTTATACAAGAATAAAAGGTACTAAGGACATTTTTGGCGAAGAAGTTAAGTACTGGGAATACATTGAAAATACCGCAAAGAAACTGTTTAAAATATACGGGTACAAAGAGATAAGAACCCCATTAATTGAAAAAACCGAACTTTTTAGCAGAGGAATAGGCCAAGAAACAGATATTGTTCAAAAAGAAATGTACACTTTTGATGATAAAAAAGGAAGGTCACTAACTTTAAGACCCGAAGGAACCGCTTCGGTAGCAAGAGCTTATATAGAAAACTCTTTAATAACGTTTGGTTCTCCTCAAAAATTATTTTACATAGGTCCCATGTTCAGATATGAAAAACCCCAAGCCGGACGTTATAGGGAGTTTTACCAAATAGGGGCGGAGATTTTTGGAACAGACCATCCTTTAGCTGATGCTGAATTAATCACATTTGTCTACGATTTCTTCAACAAGCTAAAATTAAGCAATTTTAAAGTGAAAATCAACAACATAGGTACCTTTGAAAGTAGGGAAAAATACAAAGAAGTATTGAAAACGTATTATCAACCATTGTTACCCAACCTATGTGAAGATTGTCAAAGACGGTTCAACACGAATATTATGAGGTTGTTGGACTGTAAAATCGACGTGGAAGCGGCAAAAAACGCTCCTTCCATCTTAGATTATTTAGACGAAGAAAGTCGCGAACATTTCAACAATCTCCAAAAATATTTGAAGGCTTACAATGTACCTTATCAAGTTGATCCAAAGATCGTTAGAGGTTTAGATTATTACACAAAAACGGCTTTTGAGGTAGAACATTCTGATATGGGTGAACAAGCTGTCATAGCAGGTGGTGGTAGATACGACGATCTCGTCGAACAATTAGGGGGTCCTAAAACTCCTGGGGTTGGTTTCGCTATAGGGGTTGAAAGAGTAATAGAAGCATTAAAAAGAGAGAATGTCGAGGTTGAAAGTGAAAGTAAAATAGATGTTTACGTAGCTTTTCAAGGTGAAAAGGGTGAAATGGCAGCTGTTACTTTATCAAAAGAACTAAGAAAGAAAGGCATAAATACTTATCTAAATATATCGAAAAGAAATTTATCAGGGCAATTTAAACATGCCAACCGATTAAACGCTAAATATGTGGTTGTAATAGGAGAGGAAGAAATTTCTAGAGATATTGTCACAATAAAGAATATGAAAAGCGGAGAACAGACCCAGATTGAAAGAAATTGGGTGTCTGAAATCATTGTGGAAAAGCTTAGAGAAGAATAAAGACTTTCTTAACTGGAGGAAATAGAATGATTTTGCTGAGACCTTTTATTATTTTTATAACCTTTGTATTGTCATACATACCCGTCCTGCAATTCGTTGGATTGGCGTTATTATTTTTTATTTATCACGTTTTGATTAGAAATAGAAATCTTCATATTGAACGAATGAAGAAGGTCTATGAAACAAATAATTTAACCTTTCCAGATATAAAAGAGAAGAACCCCATAATTTGGTTTATTTTGTACATGGTTTCTTTTTTGGTACTGAATGTTTTCTATCTATACTTGATACAACAAGTAGCAACTTTAACATTGGAAGAAATACAAACCTTCACCCTACCTAGTTGGCAAATTTATTTGTTTTTAGGAAGTTTTATATTAAGCTGGATCTCTTATGCTAGTATGATAAATAGGATTGACAAAGACCAATGGCAACTTCAAGAATCTGAAATTAGCAACAAAATAGTTAAAAATCGTTTCATCAAACTGAGAGACGGAAACGTCGTCATGTTATTGAGAATTATCACCCTTGATGTATACCAGTGGTTTCTTTTGTTTTTCTTAATAAGAGAAACAACGATACATTATTTTGAGGATGGAACCGCTACGGGAAGGTATCTTGAACTGATCAAAAGAGATGAGAAAGAAACACAAAACGAAACTTCAACAAATGGCGCAGCCGAGAAACCCGCACAAGAGGACCTTTATGAAAAAATAATCAATCAAATTAAAAATGTAGGGGAAGACGAAAGATATAGTACTATTTTTTCTCATGTTACGTCTATACCAGACAAAAAGAAAGCCGAAGAGATATTAGAAAAGTTACTAGAAGATGGTTATATAAAAGAAGAAGAATACAAAAAGCTCCAACAATTTTTATAATCTTTGTGGGGTGGGCAGCGGGGTGAAGGGGCGCTATATAAAGAATTATAGAATATTTTTATAGGATCTTAATGGGGAACCCCCTTAACGTTTGGAGGCGATATCAACTATGTTTGTCCCACTATCCGGTGCAGATATTACTGACTTAGAAAAACGAACCATTATGGATGTTTTGAATTCTGAAAGACTTGCTTTGGGCCCTTATTTAGAAAAGTTTCAAGAAATAATAAAAGAATACACTGGTACGAAATATGCTCTAGCTGTAAACAGCGGGACATCAGCCTTACATTTGATTTTAAGGGCCTTAGATTTTCAACAAAATCAAAAAATGATCGTAACACCTTTCACTTTTATTTCTTCAGCTAACGTGGCTTTGTTTGAGAAAGGAGTACCGGTCTTCGTTGATATAGATCCTCATACTTACAACTTATCCGTTAAAAACTTAAAAGAGTTCATAGACAAAGATTACAAAGACGACGTTACGACCTTTATGGGTGTAGATATTTTTGGAGTTCCCTTGGAATGGGATGAGATACTTGAGATTCTTCCAGATAAAATAAAAATAATTGAAGATTCTTGCGAAGCCCTAGGTGGAGAATATAAAGGGCGTAAATTAGGAACTTTTGGAAAAGCTGGTACATACGCCTTTTACCCAAATAAGCAGATAACCACCGGTGAAGGCGGGGTTATCGTCACTGATGATGATGAAATATTTGAGTTATGTAAGTCCATGTGTAATCAAGGTAGAGGTAAAAGCGGTGAGTGGTTAATTAGTGAAAGGCTCGGATACAATTATCGCATGGATGAATTGTCTGCGGCACTTGGTTTTGCTCAAATGAAGCGGATAGAAGAAATAAGTTCAAAAAGAAAAGAGAAGGCTATGAATTATTTTGAGTTGTTCAAAAATGAAGAAAGAGTAGTTCTACCTTTCATTCCTCAAGAAGTTACTTCTCAAAGTTGGTTTGTCTTCGTTTTGAGATTGAACTTAGATTGGGTATCAGAGTTAATTGATATACCTATATGGGTTAGAAATTTTGATCTACCTATGAAAATTGAAGGGGAACAAAATCGAAAAGAATGGAAAGAATTAATAAATAAGATTAGAAATATCTTACAAACCTTCTTAAAAAAATTGAGTGAAAAGGGCGTTGAATCCAAAAATTACTTTTACCCTGTTCACCTACAACCTTTTTATAGAAAAATGTTCGGTTATGAAGAAGGAGATTACCCTGTTACAGAGCTAATCTCATCTTTAACTTTTGCGATCCCATTTTTCTCCAATATCAGTCTTGAAGAACAGAATTACGTATATCGAATAATAACAGATAGCTTAAGGGAGATAAAAGATGAAACATTTGTCTAAAAGATCTTTTAGATTGATGATAATAGACTATATTTTGTTTTTCCTCGCTTACATTGTAGCAATGTTCATAAGGTTTCAACTTGACTTTGCAGAGATGAGAAAGTATATCTCCCCCATCTTTTTCTTTCCTTTGATTATGGTAATTGTTTTTTATTACTCTGGAATATATAAATACATTTGGAGATTTGCCACTCTTAACGAATTAAGACCTGTATTTAACAGTGGTTTCATAGGTTTTCTTATCAACTTTTTTGTTTTTGAGTTTGTAAGAAGATATATAAGTGACATTTTCACTCTTCCTTTCAGTGTGGCAGCAACCGCATCGGTGGTTGGAGTGGTCTTTGTTTCAGCTAGTAGAATATATTGGTTTTCAAGGTATTCTCAAAATTATAAAAAACAAGTAGACGGAATTAAAAATGTTCTCATAATAGGAGCAGGCGATGCAGGAACAGAATTGTTGGGAGAATACGAGAGACATCCAGAAGAGGGATCAGTTGTAGGCTTTTTGGATGATGATCCAGAAAAGATAGGAAGATATATTCGAGGCTATCCCGTACTGGGGAAGATAAATCAAGTTATGGATTTTGTTGAAAAATACAACGTTGAAGAGGTTTTAATAGCTATTCCCAGTGCTTCATCTGATCAGATAAAAAAAATCATAGATTATGTTGATACAACAAAGGTTAGGTTAAAAACTTTACCTGGAATCTTGGAAATTTTAGATAACAAGTTATCACTTGGCTTTCTACGAGAGGTTGATATTTCCGATTTACTAGGTAGAAAGGAAGTTAGTGTCGATTTAAAAGAGATCAAAGATTACATAAAAGGCAAAAAAATACTGGTTACAGGTGCAGGTGGAAGTATAGGCTCTGAAATATGTAGACAGGTTTTACCAATGGGACCTAAAGCTCTTTTCTTACTCGGAAAAGGGGAAAACAGTATTTTTGAAATATCAAATGAATTGAGAGACAAGTTCTCAGATGCGTTTATAGAAGAAATTATCGCGGATGTGTCCGATGAAAATAGAATGAGGTATTTATTTTCAAAATATAAATTTGATGTTGTTTTTCATGCTGCTGCCCATAAACATGTACCTCTCATGCAAAAAAACCCAACTGAGGCCTTCAGAGTCAACACAATTGGAACTTACACCGTAGCAAAACTTTCAGGAGAATATAATGCAGAAAGATTTGTATTTATCTCCACCGACAAAGCTATCAAACCAACATCCATAATGGGTGCTTCAAAGAGACTGGGGGAAATTATAGTAAAGACACTGTCCAACTTTTATCAAACAAAGTATGGTATCGTAAGGTTCGGGAACGTTTTAGGAAGTAGAGGGAGTGTAATTCCAATTTTTAAAGAACAGATTAAAAAGGGTGGTCCCGTTACGGTCACACATCCCAATATGAAAAGGTATTTCATGACCATTCCGGAGGCTGTCTCTTTAGTATTACAATGTGGACAGTTTGCTCAAAAGGCTGAAATATTTGTTTTGGAAATGGGGGAGCCTGTCAATATTGATCGATTAGCCAGGGATTTGATCAGACTTTCCGGATACATCCCTGACCAAGACATAAAAATAGTTTATACAGGCATCAGGCCTGGTGAGAAATTATACGAAGAAATATTCTTGGAAGATGAAGATTACGAAAAAACTAGAAACAGACGAATATTTATTTCAAAATCTAACAACAATGAAATAAATAAAGAGAAACTAAATGAATTGATAGAGCGAATAAATATTATGATAAAAAACAACGATTACAACAGTGCTATTGAAATAATAAAAGATTACATACCAGATTCAAATATATCAAATATCAGCGAAGGGGCGCTAATGGCTACAACAATCAAACAAGGAGGCAAAAAGCTATGAAAGCATTAATACTCTGTGCAGGAAAGGGAACAAGACTTCGACCACTAACCTTCACGAACGCAAAACCATTGATACCAATAGCTAACAAACCAACTATCATGTATAGCTTGGAAAAAATAAGAGACGCAGGGGTTACAGAGATCGGTTTGGTAGTAAATTCAGAAAATATAGAAGATTTTAAAAATGTCTTAGGAGATGGAAGTCAATTAGGTATAAAATTATCATATATAATACAAGAGCATCCAAAAGGTTTGGCACATGCGGTAAAGGTCTCAAAAGAATTCCTTGATAATGATGACTTTATAATGTATCTAGGGGATAACCTTGTAAATTTTGATCTTAAGAATTTCATAGACCAGTTTAAGCAAGGAAATTATGAATCTTTTATACTTTTGACTTCCGTCGATAATCCTTCACAATTTGGAATAGCAGTGATGGAAGATTCGAAAGTGACAAAAGTTGTCGAAAAACCAAAAGATGCTCCATCAAATCTCGCAATAATTGGGGTTTACATATTCACCCCAAAGGTTTTTGAGGCAATTGAAAACATTCAACCTTCATGGAGAGGGGAACTTGAAATAACCGATGCCATTCAATGGTTAATAGATAATTCAAACAACGTTGGAGCTCACATAGTAGAGGGATGGTGGAAAGATACCGGAAAACCTGAAGATTTAATCGAAGCGAATAGAACAATTCTTAGTACCTTAAAAGAACAAAAAATAGAAGGAGAAATAAGATCAGATTCTTCAGTCCAAGGAATGGTACACATCGGGAAAAATACGAAGATAATGAATTCTATCATCAGAGGACCTGTAATAATCGGAGAAAACGTTACAATAAGTAATGCGTACATAGGCCCTTACACAAGCATTGGCGATAGTGCATACATAAACTCTTCAGAGATTGAAAACAGTATAATCTTAAGTTATGCAAATATTTCAAATGTGTATATAAGGATAGAATCATCTATTATTGGAGAAAATTCAAAGATTTTTTCTACAGAACGAAAACCATATTCACTAAAATTGGTGATAGGCGATTATAGCAATATACAAATACCGAAATAATAGCTAATTATCTTGGGGGTGAAAATAATAGAGGATAAAATAGAAGTAATAACCGAACTTTGGAACAAACTGTATTCTGATAACTATAAATTGGAAATTCTCTTAGACTTTTTAAAATCAAAAAAAGATTCTTTCACATATACGCCAAAAGATAAATTTTGGTACAAGAAAGGTTTGGTCTATTCAACTTACGTTGATCTTTTCGCTGGTGATTTTGACAAAATGAAAGAAAAATTAGATTATTTGAGTAATTTAGGTGTAACTATCTTATGGCTTCTTCCTATTTTACAGTCTCCAATGAAAGACCAAGGATTCGATATTTCTGATTTTTACAAAGTTCGAGATGAATTAGGTGGTAACGAAAGTTTTTTTGAATTCATCAACCTTGCCCACGAAAAAGGTATAAAGATCCTTTTTGATGTTGCAATAAACCATACTTCTGATGAACATCCATGGTTTCAAGAGGCAAAAAAATCAAAAGATTCTAAGTATAGGGATTATTACATATGGAGTGACACCAATAAAAAATACTCCCAAGCCCGACTGCTTTTTAAAGGAATGGTAAACAGCAACTGGACCTACAACCCTGAAACGAAAGACTATTACTTTCATAGATTTTACGAAATACAACCGGACTTAAATTATAAAAATCCTGATGTGTTGATAGAGATGATAAAAGTTTTTACCTTCTGGAAAGAACACGGTGTAGACGGTTTTCGAATGGATGCAGCACCATTTTTGTGGAAAGAAGAAGGTACTAACTGTGAAAATTTAATTCAAACCCACTGGATTTTAAAAATATTCAGGGCAGCTTTAGATTACCTAAAAGAAGGAACCGCATTGATCGCAGAAGCTAATCAACCTCCTAAAGACGTTGTTGCTTATTTTGGTAATTCTGACGAATGCCAGGTTGCATACCATTTCCCCGTTATGCCAAAAATTTTTCTGGCTATTGCTGAAGGTAACCCCAACTATGTAATAGATACTCTTTCAGAAAGAGTTACCCCGCCTATTCCAGAAGATTGCCAATGGTTCGTTTTTCTAAGGTGTCACGACGAATTAACCTTAGAATTCGTTGACCCAGAAGAAAGAGCGAAGATGTTGAAATACTACTTGCTCGATGAAAGATGGAACTTCAGAGAAGGAGAAGGGATCGCGGGAAGATTGTACAACCAAATGGGTAAGGATTATAAAAAAGTGCTTTTAGCTTATTCAATTTTGTTTTCTTTGGATGGAACACCAATAAATTATTATGGTGATGAAATAGGGATGGAGAACGACGAGGAATTCTATAAAAAAATGACCGAAAAAATAGGCTACAAAGATTCAAGATTTTTCAACAGGGGACTTTTCGATGAAGAGAAAAGAAAAGAGGCTCTGAACAACGCTAACAGCGATAGTTATAAGATTTTTCATGGAATAAAAAAGATGCTTGATTTGAAGAAGGAAAATGAAGATCTATTTTCAGAAAAATCAATCTACGAAAATAGCGACGGGGTATTTAAAGTTACAAGAAAAAAAGGTAATAAAAGTATTGTTATTTATAACAACTTGACCGCTGAAAGCAAATCATTAGATAATATCACTTTGCAACCCCATGAATATGTTTGGAAAATAAGTTAAAATCGCCCCGAGGAACAAATTGTAGGGTGGGGAGCGGGGCGAAGGGGCGTTAAAGCACGTTTTAGAGTTTCTAAAGACCGAAAACCCTTTTTAGGAGGAAAAACGATTGACAAAAAATGATTTCATTGTAATAAAAAGAATAGTTTATAATGCGGGAGAAAAATTAAAAGTGTGGAGCACCGAGAATTTCCATGTTAATTCAAAAAAATCTCGAACCGATCTTGTAACCGATGTAGATTACCAAATACAGGAATACCTAATAGA
The DNA here is from genome assembly GCF_002895565.1 of Petrotoga mexicana DSM 14811. Lineage (GTDB taxonomy): Bacteria > Thermotogota > Thermotogae > Petrotogales > Petrotogaceae > Petrotoga > Petrotoga mexicana. The sequence continues at coordinate 65,368 of NZ_AZRN01000010.1, read as the reverse complement.
AGAGATAAATAAAAGTTTCCCAAATTCATTATTTTTAGCAGAAGAATCAGGACTAACCCAAACTCCTGATAAAAACGAATATTGGGTTATAGACCCTATAGACGGTACGGTAAATTTTTCAAGGGGTTTGCCAGAACATTGTATCTCAGTAGCATATGTTGAAAACAAAGAACCAACGATAGGTATCATCTATTCACCTTTTATGAACCTTTTTTACTCTGCCACAAAAAACAATGGCGCTTATTTAAACGATGAAAGATTGAGACCAAACTGGGCAAAAAATTTTGAAGATGCTATGATTTCTCTTGGAAATGAGAGAGGGAATACATACAAATATTTTAAAGCGTTGGAAGAAAAAGTTATGAGGATTAGATTGTTTGGTACCGCTGCCTTGCAGATCGCTTATGTGGCATCGGGTTTTTTGGATGCCTTCATATCTATAAGATCTCATCCATGGGATGTAGCAGCAGGTCATTTAATATTAGAGGAAGCTGGCGGGGAAATTGTAGATATCAATGGAAAAAATGCAAATATTTTCCAGGCGGATGCTCTTTACTGCAATCCTTACATTATTCAAGATCTGCTAAATAATTTAAAAAATATTCAAAAATTTCAATGAAGGATAATAATTCGTATTGATTCCACCAACGAAACAAATGCGCCCTTTGGGCGCATTTTTATTTAAGTGGTTCGTATTTTTATACTTTCTTCTATCGGTGTAATATAAATCTTTCCATCACCTATCTTACCTGTTTGCGCATGTGTTTTTATAGTTTCTATAATTTTTTCAACTTTACTTTCTTCGGTAACTATTTCTAACTTGATCTTTTCCTTGAATTTTACTTCATATTCTTTTTTCTGTTTGTAATTTTCTACCTCTTTTTCCTCACCTTTTTGACTACCATATCCATAGATCTTATCAACATTAATGCCCTCGATACCTACTTTTTCTAATCCTACAATGACTTCCTCAAATTTTTCTGGCCTAATAAAGCATTCAATTTTTTTGTATCCCATATTATTCACCCTCCTCATCAATTTTTACTCTCACGCTTCGCCCTTTAAGCGGAGTTAAATCAGGATAACTGACAGATCCATGTTCTACAAAATCTAAGCCCTCTATTTCACTAGTAGAATCAATCCTCAAACCTATTGTTAAATCGATACTTTTAAAAAGAATGTAAGTAGTTGCAAGGGTCCAACCTGCAACAGCTAACACCCCTTTAAGCTGGGTTAAAAACAGGTTTACTCCTCCACCGTAGAGCAATCCACCGTCCACAGCGAATATCCCAACCATTAATGTACCGAATACTCCACCAACCCCGTGCACAGAGATTGCTCCAACTGGATCATCAATATGTATTTTGTCAAAAAATTCTATAGCTAACACAACTAAACTACCGGATAAAGCTCCTATTATTGCAGCTCCAACGTTTGTAACGCTGGCACAACCGGCAGTGATCCCCACTAATCCAGCTAAAACACCATTTAGGGTAGAGTTGACATCCGGTTTTTTGTAGATAAACCAACCTATCGTCAATGCTCCTAATCCTCCTGCCGAGGCAGCTAAATTTGTGGTCATTGCTATATCACCGATTTTGAGATTTAAACCCGAAATGGTACTTCCTGGGTTAAAACCAAACCATCCAAACCATAGGATGAAAACACCCAAAGCAGCTAAAACTAAGCTATGTCCTGGTATCTTGTTCGGCGTTCCATCTGATCTGTATTTACCGGTTCTTGGTCCTAAAACCATTGTTCCCATCAGTGCTGCCCAGCCGCCTACAGAATGGACAACTGTGGAACCTGCAAAATCGACCATATCTGATAACCAACCTCCACCCCATATCCAATGACCAACTATGGGATATATAAATGCACTGATGAAAACACTGTAGATCAGATAGCCAGTGAATTTAGTTCTTTCCGCCATCGCTCCGGATACAATAGTTGCAGCGGTTGCAGCAAATACCGTCTGGAATATTAAAAAAGCGTTAAGCGGAATGTTTAACCCCAGATATTCAAAACTTCCTTGCCAACCTATGAAACCATTTCCAACTCCGAACATAATTGTAAATCCTACTATCCAGTAAAGTATTGAGCCGACCAAAAAATCAGTAAAATTTTTCATAATGATGTTTACCGTATTCTTTGATCTTGTAAACCCTGCTTCCACGAGCACAAATCCAGCTTGCATAAAAAACACTAAAAACGCTGCGAGTAAAGTCCACATAGTATCAATGGAGCGTACCACTTCCTCCATAGTAATACTATCTGCGAGTAAGGCGGTTGGAACAATAAAGGCAACCGACAACATCAACAAACTCTTCCAAGCTCTCTTCATAATACCCTCACACTCCTTTTTTGATTTTTTACAAACCCCAGAATATGGTGCTTAACCTAGACTTTTTTCACCTCCTTTTACCAAATAAAAAAACCGACGCATTAATTTTTCTGCGTCGGCTTTATAACAACAATACTACAGCGTTTTGAGCCGACGCTGTTTATTATTGTTATTATTGGAAGAAATTAAGTATTCATTACACTCTTTAGCCGCTTGTTTCCCTTCATTTATTGCCCATACTACCAAACTTTGTCCCCTTCTCATATCTCCAGCTGAAAAAATCTCTTCCACATTTGTCGAATATTTTCCTTCTCCGGTTTTAACGTTTGATCTTTTATTTGTTTCTACATTTAATTGCTCAATTAAATAGTTTTCAGGGCCTAAGAATCCCAAGGCTAACAGAACTAAATCTGCCTTCCATACCTTTTCTGTTCCATCTATTTCTCTTAGAAACAATTTCCCTGTTTTATCATGTTCCCATTCTACTTCAACGGTATGAACCTCTTTAACTTTGCCTTTTGTATCTCCAACAAATCTTCTAGTTGAAATATTGTACAATCTTGGATCTTTACCGAATTGTTCGGCATATTCCTCCTGAGCATAATCAACAGTTAAAACCTTGGGCCATTCTGGCCAAGGATTGTTTTGCCTCCTTAAAAGTGGAGGTTTGTCCATAATTTCAAACTGTACCACACTTTTACAACCCTGCCTTAAACTAACTCCCACACAATCCGTTCCTGTATCGCCTCCTCCGATTACGATAACATTTTTACCCTTGGCAGAGATCTCCTCAATATCTTTTTCACTTTTTAAAAGTCGAGACAGTATTCTCTCGTTCGCACTCTTCAAAAATTCTGTGGCAAAGTATATCCCTTTTAGATTTCTTCCTTCCACATTTAGATCCCTCGCTTTAGCGGTACCTCCACATAATACAACGGCATCAAATTCTTCTTTTAGCTTTTGAACTGGGTAATCTTTACCAACGTCCACATTAGTCTTGAATTGTATACCTGATTTTCCCATCAATTCTATACGCCTTTTTACAATCTTTTTGTCCAATTTCATATTTGGTATGCCGTAAGTTAATAAGCCCCCTGGGTATTCGTTCTTTTCAAAAACGGTAACTTCATGACCATATCTGTTTAACTCCCAAGCACACGACAACCCTGCCGGTCCAGAACCTACAACAGCTACCTTTTTACCAGTAGAGTAAGATGGTTTATCCTCTTCTACCCAACCATTTTTGAACGCTTCTTCTATGATATAATATTCAATACTTTTAATGGAAACTGGATCCTTTACCAAATTGTTTACACAAGCTTTTTCGCAAGGAGCCGGACAGACCCTGCCTGTGAACTCCGGGAAACTGTTTGTTTCGATCAACCTTTCATAAGCTTCTCTCCAAAGGTTTCTATAGACTAAATCGTTCCATTCTGGAATCAAATTATTCAAGGGGCACCCTGAAACCATATTATTTATCAATATACCAGAGTGACAAAACGGCGTGCCACAGTTCATACATCTTGCTGCTTGTATTCGGAGTTCGTCTTTTTCCATTTCTATATATAATTCTTCCCAATCATTTATTCTCATTTTTGGGGGTCTTTCTTCAGGGTTTTTTCTTTCGTACTTTAGAAATCCTTGTGGGTCGCCCATATAGTGACCTCCTTTACAAATTTCTAATGTTCAATGCGTTTGAACCAAAGATTGTTGCTTGTAATTCTCTTCAAATGCCTTCATAAGAGCTTCTTCGCCAGTAATTCCTTCAATATGCATCCTATTTACAACATCCATCATTCTTTTGTAATCTTTTGGTATAACCTTAACGAATCTTTCCTTAGTTTTCCCCCAGTTGTTCAAAATGTTTTTAGCCACATTACTACTCGTGTACTTATAATGTTTTTTTATCAACTCTTTTATTTCGTTCTTTTCATTCTCATCTTCAACTTTTTCCAACAAAACAGTGTCTTTGTTACATTTCGATTCAAAGCTATTGTCTTTGTCATATACGTAAGCTATTCCACCTGACATACCTGCGGCAAAGTTTCTACCCGTTTTACCAAGTATAACAACCTTTCCACCAGTCATATATTCACAGCCATGTTCGCCAACACCTTCAACCACAGCAGTAGAGCCACTGTTTCTGACTGCGAAGCGTTCACCCGCTAAACCACTGATGTATGTTTCACCGCTTGTTGCTCCATACAATGCAACGTTACCAACAATTACATTTTCTTCATCATAGAATCGAGAATCCTTCGGGGGGTATACTATAATTTTTCCACCCGATAAACCTTTCGCTATGTAATCGTTTGAATCGCCTTCTAATATCAACGTTTCCCCCTTGGGAATGAAGGCTCCAAAACTTTGGCCAGCTGATCCTTTGAAATGTATTTTTATTGTATCTTCAGGCAGACCTTCCTCACCATACCTTTTAATTATTTCGCTTCCCAAAATTGTTCCAACGGTTCTATTCACATTTTTTATAGCTAAAGTGGCCTCAATCTTTTCACCATTTTCTAATGCATTCTGGCAAATGGGAAGTAATTTGGTTATATCCAAGATATCTGATAATCCGTTATTTATTGGTTTAGGATATTGGCTGAATGAGTAATCTTTTATTTCTGGTTTGTATAATAATTTTGAAAGATCAATACTATGTGCTTTCCAATGACTTTTTATTTCTTTTTGTCTTAATTTATCAACACGTCCCACCATTTCACTAAACGTTCTGAATCCTAACTTGGCCATATATTCCCTTACTTCAGATGCGAGAAAGTACATGAGGTTGACAATGTATTGAGGATCACCTTTGAAATTTTTTCTCAGTACAGGGTTTTGTATCGCAATTCCCACAGGACATGTATCCAAATTGCAAACTCTCATCATGACACAACCTAAGGCAACTAACACAATTGTGGCAAATCCAAACTCTTCTGCGCCTAAAAGTGCTGCAATCACTATGTCTTTTCCAGTTAGCAACTTACCATCCGTTTCCAAAGTGACCCTGTCTCTCAACTTGTTCAACACCAAGGTCTGATGAGTTTCAGCTAATCCTAATTCCCATGGCAAACCTGCATGCCTTATACTAGTACGTGGCGAAGCTCCGGTACCACCATCAAAACCGCTTATCAATATTACATCCGCTCCAGCTTTTGCTACACCCGCTGCTATGGTTCCTACACCAGATTTTGAAACCAATTTTACGTTTATTCGAGCGTTTCTATTGGCGTTTTTTAGGTCGTATATCAATTCTGCTAAATCTTCTATCGAGTAGATATCGTGATGTGGAGGAGGTGAAATGAGAGTAACTCCTGGAATAGAGTTCCTTACCTTTGCTACCCATGGATAGACCTTATTCCCAGGTAGCTCTCCCCCTTCTCCAGGTTTTGCACCTTGGGCTACCTTTATTTGGATCTCTTGAGCGTTGTTTAAGTAGTCGATCGTGACTCCGAATCTTCCAGAAGCCACCTGCTTTATTGAGCTATTCTTTGAATCCCTATTTTGTTCTTTTGCAAAACGGTTTGAATCCTCCCCTCCTTCACCTGTATTACTCTTTGCACCTATTCGATTCATAGCTATTGCTATGGTTTCGTGGGCTTCTTGGCTTATTGAACCAAAAGACATAGCTCCTGTTTTGAACCTTTTAACAATCGATTCGACAGGTTCTACTTCGTCAAGGGGAATTGCTTTCGTTTTATCGAAATTGAACTCAAAAAGACTTCTCAAACTGTATAATTTTGCGTCTTCATCGACTATAGATTGTGAAAACTTTTTGAAAAGTTCATAATCGTTGTTTTTAACAGCATTTTGTAAATAATAAATGGATTTAGGGTTGTACAAGTGATACTCACCTTTTGCCCTCCATTTCATAAGACCTTCTGAATCAAGTAACGCTCCTCTATTAAACTGATTAAATGCACTCGAATGGCGTTTAGAAACTTCTTGAGCTATTTCTTTTAAGCCTATCCCTTCTACTTGTGAAGTGGTTCCTGTAAAAAATTGCTCTACGATAGACTTTTTTATTCCTACTATTTCAAAGGTTTGAGCCCCTTGATAACCTTGGAGGGTTGATATCCCAAGCTTTGATAACACTTTTTGAATACCTTTCAAAGATGCATCTTTATACCTTTGAACGGCTTCTTCATATTTCAAACCTTTAATGTAACCTTTGTTAACTAAACTTTCAATACTTTCATAGGTGAGATATGGATTGATAGCAGAAGCTCCATAACTTAGAAGTGTACAAAAATGGTGTACCTCTCTTGGTTCTGCAGATTCCAAAATTATTCCAATCTCTGTTCTATTTTCTCTTCTAACCAAATGGTGATGAAGACCCGATACCGCCAATAAAGCTGGAATTGGTGCATAATTTTGGTTAACTCCTTTATCTGTCAATATCAATATGTTAACACCATCGTTTATGACAGAATCTGCTTTTTGAAAGAGTTTTGTAATCGCCTTTTTTAATCCTTCTTCTCCATCTTTTACCTTGTATAAGATGGGTAAGGTGATCGCTTTAAAACCTTCTAAGTCAAGATTTTTTATCTTTTCCATTTCATCGTTGGTGAGAATAGGGTTTTTGATCTTAATTTGCCTACAATTGATGGATGATGGATCAATAAGATTACCTTCAGAACCTATGTAAAGATGGGTAGAGGTGATAATTTTTTCTCTTATCGCATCTATAGGAGGATTGGTTACTTGAGCGAAAAGCTGTTTAAAATATTCATACAACAACTTTGGACGTTCAGATAAAACGGCCAAAGGTGTGTCATCCCCCATAGCCCCAACGGGGTCAGAAGCATCTATAACCATAGGTTCTATGATCATCTCAATATCTTCAAATGTGTATCCGAAACATTTTTGTTTTGTAGTTAAAGGTACCTCATCGATTTCCATATTTCCCTTTTTTGAATGCTCAGGAAGGTCTTCTAGATTCACAATGTTCTCTTTTACCCACGAGAAATAGGGCTTTTCTGAAATTATCGGTCGTTTTATCTCTTCGTCATTTAGTATTCGACCACTCTCAATATCCAACAACAACATGTTCCCTGAGGTGATCCTTCCCTTCCTTAAAATCTTTTGAGGAGGTATTTCAAGAACCCCAGCTTCCGAAGCAAGAATCAATTCATCTTCCGTTATGTAGTATCTTAACGGTCTCAATCCGTTTCTGTCCAGTGTTGCTCCTACCTTTAAGCCATCGGTAAAAATAATCGCCGCGGGACCATCCCAAGGTTCCATCAAACAACTATGATATTCATAAAAAGCTTTCTTTTCTGCATCCATTGTTTGATTGTTTTCCCAAGGTTCTGGCATCATCATCATTATCGAATGTGGTAACGATCTACCAGATAAATAAAGGAATTCTAAATTGTTGTCAAACATTGCTGAATCACTACCATCCTCATCGATTATGGGAAAAATATCGTTGATGTTTTCTCCAAAGATATCAGTGCTTACCTTGGATTGCCTTGCCCTCATCCAATTAACGTTACCAATTATAGTGTTTATCTCTCCGTTGTGAACCATATACCTATAGGGATGAGCCCTTTCCCAACTGGGAAATGTGTTCGTACTGAATCTGGAGTGTACAATAGAAAATGCTGATTTGAAAAGAGGATCAGTCAAATCTGAGAAAAAGTACTTTAATTGTTCCGCCGTTAACATCCCTTTATAGACAATTGTTTTAGAAGATAAACTGGCTATATAAAAGGCCTTATTTGGATATATGTGCGGTATTTTTATCTCCTTTTCACTTTTTTTCCTAATTAGATATAATTTTCTTTCAAATTCTATTCTAGATTTCAAGGTAGGATTCTTAACGATAAAAACTTGGAGAAAAGATGGCATACTTTTTAATGCAGTTGGGCCAACAAATGCTTCATTGATAGGTACATCTCTCCAACCTATCACCTTTTGGCCTTGATTGGTGGCTATTTTTTCAAATTGCTGTTTGAAGATATTTGTAAGAGTTTTATCACGCGGGCAGAAAATCATACCCACGGCATATTCACTTTCATTTGGAAGAGTGAATCCTAAGTGTTTTGATTCTTTTATTAAAAAATCATGAGGAATCTGCAGCAGTACCCCTGCTCCGTCCCCATCATTTTCTCCTCTGCCTCGTGCACCACGATGAGCCATATTTTTTAAAACAGTCAACGATTTGTCAACTATTTCATGTGACTTTATTCCTTTTGTACTTGCAACTAATCCAACACCACAAGCATCATGCTCAAATTTTGGATCGTAAAGTCCTTTATTCATTTTAACCCTCCCTCCTATATTGGAGACTGCCCCAATACAGTGTGTTTCTGTATAATACTTTTTGGAACCCCGGTTTTATGCACAAAAAAAGATAATAATAATAGGTGTTAAAGGTTTATCAAAATTGGTTTATGTACCTACTAATCTCCCAATCAGTTACCGCTATCTTATACTCTTCAATCTCCTTTTCTTTTAATTCTACAAATTTTTCAAATATATGTTTTCCCAAAACATCTTTCATAAGTTCATCCTTTTTCAAGGCTTCCAAGGATTCTTGGAGTGAACCAGGTAAATATCTAATATTTTTTTCGTTCTTTTCTCTGTGGTCCATTTCGTAAATATTTCCATCAACAGGTTGAGGAGGTTCAATCTTGTTTTTTATACCTTCTAAACCAGCTGAAAATACACTTGCTAACAGTAAATAAGGATTTGCTGTTGGATCTGGAGATCTCAGTTCTAACCTAGTTCCATCACCTCTCTGCATGGGTATCCTCACTAAAGCACTTCTGTTTGATACAGACCATGCGATGTTAACAGGAGCTTCGTAACCAGGGACTAACCTTTTATATGAGTTTATCGTAGGATTTGCCAAAACGGTTATCGAATCAATATGTTTAAAAACTCCCCCAATAAACCATCTAAGCTCATTGCTTAACTGATAAGTACCGTTTGGATCGTAAAAGATATTCTTTCCGTCTTTAAAGATACTCAAGTGGGTATGCATCCCTGAACCATTCATACCAAAAAATGGTTTAGGCATAAATGTTGCCCATAGTCCGTTCAATAGGGCTATCGTCCTTACAACCAATTTAAAAGTTTGAATATTGTCAGCCGTTTTTAGGGCGTTGTCGTACCTGAAATCAATCTCATGTTGGGAATTCGCTACTTCGTGGTGAGCAGCCTCCACTCGAATACCCATACTTTGTAGAGTTTCCACCATGTTCTTTCTGACCCTTTCCCCTAAATCTATGGGAAGTAAATCAAAATATCCTCCCTTATCAAGAGGAGATAATACTGGCTGCCTTGTCTTCTCATCCCTTGGGAGAATAAAAAATTCTGGTTCTGGACCGGCATATGGGGTATAACCGTACTCTTTCATTTCATTCATGACTTTCTTCAACACATATCTTGGGTCCCCTGGGAAATGTTTACCATCAGAAGTGTGAATGTCACAAATAAACCTACCCACTTTTTCTCTTTCAACTGTCCATGGTAAAACTGTAAATGTGTCTATGTCAGGTTTAAGTAACATATCTGATTCGTTGATTCTTACTAGACCCTCAATTGATGAACCATCAAACATAGTCCCGTTAGTCAAAGAAGATTCTAACTCTGTAGATGGAATTTCAACGTTTTTCAAGGCACCGTTGATATCTGTAATTTGGAGTCTAATATACTTTATACCTTGACTTTCTATCTGTTCCAATAGTTCCTCTTTTGTCATAAATTTCTCCCTCCCAATAAAATAGAATTTTTACTGTCATTAGTAACTCAAAAACTTGATTTAGCGCCCCTTCACTCCGCTCCCCACCTTCTAAGTATAAAAGAATTTTTATTCCTTAAACTGCTCCTCATCCTCTAAGGATAGATGCTCTCTCCCCTTTTAACCGCAGTCTACGATCATTTTATTTCTAAAATGTCTAAAAATAAATTCGTTAAGATATTATTTTCAAAAATTAGTTTAAATTGAAAATTGTTTCATTATTTCTAATTATTGGTAAATATTTATGATTAGAAGGATTTATTTGCGATTATACACCGAAATCTCCATTTATCAAAATTTGAAAAAAATTTCGTTATATTTGCTCGAAATCTTTTATTTACAGGTATTTCAAGAAAACCGACAGATTTTATCATATTTTATCAACTTAAAACTTTTTCTTTTTATTAACATTTTTGATATATAAAGATCGGAAGATGAACGATTATGAATTCAAATTGACCCAGCTTTTACATATCTTGAGCCCTTCGCTTGCATCTTTAGCGTAGGCATCGCAGCCAAAGGTTTCAGCAAGTTTTCTGTTCATCGAGGCACCGCCGGCAATAACTTTTACTTTAATACTTAATTTTTTTAGTTCATTTACCACCTCTTCTATTTTTCCCACTGTAGTTGTCATCATAGCTGATAACCCCAAAATATTCGGTTTCTCTTTTTGTACAGCGTTGATTATTGTAGAAGTTTCTACATCTTTGCCAAGATCTATAATTTTGAAGTTTGCGCTTCTTAATACCGCTGCCACTATATTTTTACCAATATCGTGTATATCCCCTTCCACCGTGGCTAGTACTACCTTAGCTTTTTTATCGTTTTGAGATTCGGGAATCAAATTGTTTAAGTAATCAAAAATGGGTTTGACAGTTTCGGCAGCTAACAACAACTCTGGGAGATATATGTTCCCTTGTGCATAAAGGTCTCCGATCTTTTCCATTGCTTTACCAAGCACATCTTGGCTAACTTCTAACGGACTTTTCTCTTTTAACTGATTTTCAATGATTCGTTTTACTTCACCTTCTTCACCTTGTAGGATCTTCTCGGTTAATTCGTCTTGTTTTTCAACCTTACTTGGTATTACAATATTTTTATCCAACAATAGGTTACCATTCAACGTGTTCATAAGGAACTCATCTTCGGGATTTAAGATGGCTGAAGTCAAGCCTTTACCTTTTGCCCTTGAAAGAAAGGCTGCATTTATATAATTTCTGTTTGGTAAACCGAAACTAAGATTCGAAAGACCCATAGTGGTATTGAACCCATTTTGCGAAAGTAACTTTACTGTCTCCAATGTAATATTTGGATCATTATTGGCAGCAAGGGACAACACCAACGGATCAACTATAATTCTATCTTTAGTTATTCCTTTACTTTCTATGTACGGCCATTTTCTTAGCACTAGTTGTAGTCTTTCTTCAGCAGATTCTAAGATTTCTTTCTCGAGTGCTAATACAATTAGTAATCCGCCATATTTTTTAATCAACTCGAGTTTTCTGTCCAGATCTTTTTTACTTAATTTAGAAGAATTGATTATTGGTCTTCCTGGATATTCTTTTAAAGCGGTTTCTAAAAATCCAATATTTTGAATGTCAAAAGAAATTGGAAGAGAAGAATGTTTGTCTAGTTCTATGATAATTTGTTTGAAATGTTCTTCATTCAAAATCTTTTCGATACCCAAGTTAACGTCTATTGCATGGGCCTTTACGCTTTTTTGACTGTTGGCTCTTTTTATTACATTCTCGAAGTTGAATTCTTCAATTTCATTTTGAAATTTTTTGTTCCCGGCAGGATTTATTCTCTCCCCAATAACGGTGAAAGGATGAAATTTGTTTAAGATCGTTCTTGAAGAGTACATAATAGGTATTTCTTTTACTATTTTTTTAGGTCTTCTTTTTACCATATTTCTAATAACTTTTATATGTTCTGGAGAGGTACCACAACAGCCTCCAATAATATTTACTCCTAAATCTAAATAGTCTTCTACAAACATTCCAAATATTTCGGGCGTCATTTTGTATTCCAAATGTTTTCCATCGAAAACAGGTTTACCAGCGTTTGGTTCAACTGATAAGAACTTGTTTGTTGAGAGTGATAGACGTTCAAAAACCTTTAAAAGTTCTTCTGGACCCAAAGTACAGTTAATTCCTAGTACATCTACATCTAAATCGTTGAAAACATTCGCAAAGATTTCCACAGAAGTTCCTGTAACGGAACGTCCGTTCTCTTCAAACGTCATATGAGCTATTAAAGGTAAATCTTCTGTTACTTTTCTTATTCCATATATAGCTGCTTTTAACTCTTTTATATCTGTCATCGTTTCAACGATAAATCCATCTACACCGCTTTCAAACAACACTTTTGCCTGTTGATAATACTCATCTATAGCTTCGTCCATTTCAAGCAACCCCATAGGATTTGGATACTCTCCTAGAGAGGATAGATCTCCAAAGACCAAAGCCTTACCTTTCGATGCTTGCTTGGCAATTTCAACTGCTTTGACGTTAACTTTTTCGAACGCCTCTTCATAATTTAACTCTTTGAGTTTTTTTCGATTTGCACTGAAGGTATTGGTTAAAAGAATGTCTGCTCCCGATTTTACGTATTCACTTTGTAGATTGTAAACTACTTCTGGATATCTGATGTTTAAAATTTCAGCAGGAATTTCTTTATATCCTCTTTTTATAAATTCAGTTCCATATCCTCCGTCTAAAATAAGTATCTTTTTATTCAATATTTGTGCAAAATCTTTTCTATTCATCATACCACCCTATCATACATACAGTACTTTTTCTTGGAGTTATGATACCAGTTTCTTTGTTGACAACTACTATCTCTGTTTTCAGTAAATTACTGACGATATCCCAATTTTTTCTCACATCTATATCCGAATATCCAGGAGAAAACCTCCTGGTACCTTTACCGAAATCTTTTCTCAGCTTTTTATCGATAGATTCGTTGAAAGCCTCTATGGCTTCTGAAGCCCAAGCATCCATTAACATGGAAGAGAGAGTATTTGCGTTTGATATATAGTTGTCTATTTCGTACCCTAATGTGGATACAAAAAAAGTGATAGAGTTAACACCTTCAAAAGATTTAGGAATAAGTTCTGTAGGAATTGTCTCTATTTTATATGTGTCACATACAGCTTTTGGTTGTGCTAATTCTAAACCGAGCTTGTATATTTTATTTATTTCTTCTTTTAATTTGTCGTTGATTTGGAATTTAGTTCCATTAAAGCCTGCTCGGAGTAAGTATATTTTTTTCTGAGGCATTATTTCATAAATTTCTGGAATGTAGATTTTAATAAAATTTTCCCCTCCTGTTATTTCGATAAAAAACATCTTTAGAAAGTCACATGATAGCGCCCCTTCGCCCCGCAGCCCGCCCATAAGGAAAAGATTCTTTACCCTTTCATCCAACTCCCCACCCATAAGGAAAAGATTCTTTTATCCTTTCATCCTAATCCGCACCCATCTAAGGAAGAATAAAAGGCTATGCCTTTCGCCACGTCCCCCGATCCATCTAAGGAAAAATAAAAAACTACTCCTTTAGCCACTTTCTTCACCCATAATGAGATCCGCAAGTTGTCCTAAATCGTCAACTACAAGATCTGGCTTTATTGCAGAATCTTTTAGATCCTCTAATTTTGCTTCCCCGGTTAATACTAATGTAGATAATGTACCAGCGTTTATTCCAATTAATATATCGGTATACAACCTGTCTCCAACTATACAAGTTTTTTCTGGGGTTACTTGATAATCTTTCATTATCATTTCTAAGATCTTGGGATCTGGTTTCCCAAAGACGATGTCAGGTTCTTTATTACATGCTTTAGATACTACACTTGCAATAGCAGCGGTATCTGGAATAGGCCCTTCTTCGGTTGGACAGTTCAAATCTGGATTGGTAACAAAAAAGAAGGCTCCTTTAGATACAAATATGGAGGCTTTTGCCAATTTATCATAGGTTAAACTTTTATCGAAGGTAACTACAACCATCTCAGGGGAATCTGCGACAATTTGATGGCCTAATTTTTCATATTCTTTTATCATTGAGGGAGTAGCCACCAAAAAAATTCTTTTTGGCCCAAACTTATCTTTTATATATTCTGCAGCAGCTATGCCCGCAGTGTAGATCTCGTTTTCTTTAATTGGATAGTTTAAGGCGTGAAACTCTTGTAGGTATTCTATCTTGGATTTGTTGGAGTTGTTGGTTAAAAAGACAAGCTTTTTATTTAGTCTTTTCAAAAGGTTGGAGAATTTTAGCGCACCGTTAACTAATTTTTGACTGATATAAAAAGTGCCGTCTATATCTAAAACGAAGAGTTCTATTTGTTTTAATTTTTCGATTGTTTTTATATTGTTTATCAGAATAAAAACCACCTTTTTTAAAATTTAATTGCGCGTCCCCTGACCCTTTTAAAAGCAGAGAGCTTTTTGTGAGTTAATTGCTTAATGGTTTTTGCATAAGCTGCGCTTAGCCCTTATTAGCGCCCCTTCGCCCCGCTGCCCACCCCATAAGGAAAAGGTTCTTTACCCTTTCATCCAGCAGCCCACCCATTTAAGGAAAGGGAACCTTTACCACTTCGCCCCGCTCCCCGCCTTAAGGAAAGGGAACCTTTACCCCTTTTCTCCACTCTCCACTCATTTAAGGAAAGAGGATAGAGGTTTGCTCCGCTGCCCCACCCATAAGGAAAAAGTTCTTTACCCTTTCATCCAGCAGCCCGCCCATTTAAGGAAAGAGAAGAGGAGTTTGTCCCACAGAACCATTTATACATTTAATTATATCAAAAAATTAAAAGTTTGTTGCTTTTTTTATATTCCAAACGATAGCTAGGAAGAAAATATGTTATAATAAATCGATCAAAAAGTGTGGAAAATTCTTTTAAATTGTGAGGTGAAATAATGAGTGAAACAATGCAAACAAACGTTTCTAATAGTGGTTTGTATTTATCAAGAATAGTACAAGGGATGATGAGACTTAGAGACTGGAATTTTTCAACAAAAGAAACAGAAGATTTTATTATGAAAGCAATAGATTTAGGAGTAACCACTTTCGATCATGCCGATATTTATGGAAATTATACTTGTGAGGGTTTATTTGGAGAGGTTTTTAAATCAAACCCTTCTTTAAGAGATAAGATACAGATTGTAACCAAGTGCGGTATAGTGCTCCCCAACAAGGAGACAAAAAGAATTCATTATTACGATACAAGCAAAGAACATATATTGAAATCTGTAGATAATTCCCTTCGTAACCTTCATACAGACTATATCGATTTACTCCTTATACATCGCCCAGATCCCTTCATGAACCCAGAAGAAATTGCAGAAGCCTTTTTAGAGTTACATAAATCTGGTAAAGTTCGTTTCTTCGGAGTGTCAAACTTCACCATCAATCAATTTGAAGCTTTACAATCAAAATTAAACCTTCCTTTGGTGACTAATCAGATAGAAATTTCCCCATTCAATTTAGAACATTTTGAAAACGATAATATTTATTTTTTAAAAGGAAAAAACCTCAATCCAATGGCTTGGTCGCCTTTGGCGGGAGGAAAGTTATTCGATGTCTCAAACGACAAGTCAGTAAGAATATTGACGACGTTGAAAGAAGTTGGCAAAGAACTCGGTATCGATTCTATGGATACTCTTGTATACGCCTGGCTTTTAAACCATCCTGTCGGGATAATCCCTGTTTCAGGAAGCGGTAGATTAGAAAGGCTTAAGAACGCTGTTGAAGCCCTGAACATAAAATTGACGAGAGAACAATGGTTTAAGATCTATGAAGCTGCACTAGGTCATGATGTACCGTAAAGGAGTTGATGATTTTATATGATATTTACAATAACCCTTAATCCATGTTTAGATAGATACCTTTATGTGGATAAATTAAAAACAGATGATACTACCCGTGTTAAAAAGATAAAAGATTATCCTGCGGGAAAGGGAATCGACGTTTCCAGGGCAATCAAAGAATTAGACGGGAAGTCCGTGGCTATTTCTTTTCTTGGTGGTGAAAATGGAAGAAAGATTGAGGAAATGTTGGATAGAGAAGGTGTAATATATACTGCTGTTAGAATTACCAAAGAAACTAGAATGAACATCATTTTACAAGAACAAAGTTCTCAATACCGGCTGAGTGTTCAAGGTCCAAAGATTCCAAAAACTGATTTGAACCAACTGTATGAGACTCTCAAACTTTTAATCAGAGAAAATGATACCGTTGTTATTTCAGGAAGTTTGCCGCGGGGTGTAACTCCAAATTTTTATGCAGAAATAATTTCTTACCTTAAAGGGAAAAACGCTAGGATATATTTTGATGCCGATGGTGAAAATTTAAAAGTCGGCGTTGAATCACATCCTGATTGTATCAAACCTAATCTATACGAGTTTCAAAGAGTTCTTGGCAAAAAAATAAATGGAATTGACAAAGACCAACTTGCTAAATATGGTTTGGATCTAATTGATAAGTATGGAATAAAGGAAATATTGCTTACTCTAGGGTCAGAGGGCGCTATATTTATCTCAAAGGAGAGTTGCCTATACGCTCCTTCCATAGATGTCCCTGTTCAAAGTGCGGTTGGATCCGGAGACTCCTTTCTTGCAGCTTACGTTTTAAAACGTGAAGAAGGAGCAAATGAAGAAGAAGCCTTTAAATGGGCAAATGCATCAGGTAACGCCTCAGTCATGACTCCTGGAACAGAACTTTGTCGAAAAAATGACGTTTTAAGGCTTTTAGACGAAATAAAAATAGAAAAGATATTCTAAAAAAATTTGGGAGGTGCAATTTTTACATGGATAATCTTCACGTTGTTGATCATCCTTTGATAAAACATAAACTTTCTATAATGAGAAATAAAGACACAGGACCTAAAGAATTCAGGGAACTTTTGAATGAGATAACCCTTCTGCTAACCTATGAAGCAGCCAGAAACCTTCCAACGATGGAAGTTGAAGTTGAAACGCCAATTGCAAAGACAAAAGGAGAGATGGTTGAAGATAAAAAAGTTACCATAGTTCCTATATTGCGAGCAGGTTTAGGTATGTTGGATGGTGTTCTTTCATTGGTTCCAAATGCTAGTGTAGGTTTTCTAGGTGTGTATAGAGACCCAGAAACTCTCAATGCAATAGAGTATTATGTGAAGTTTCCACCTTTGACAGAAGACCATCAAATCTTTATTCTCGATCCTATGCTTGCCACAGGACATTCTATGAACCATGCTATAAAGCAAGTGAAAAAACAAGGAGGACAGAATATCACTATTATGTCCTTGATAGCAGCTCCCAAGGGGGTTAACGTAGTTATAAGTGAAAACCCAGATGTGATTATTTACACCGCTGCTTTGGATAGTAAACTCAATTCAAAAGCGTATATTGTTCCCGGCTTGGGAGATGCAGGAGATAGATTGTATAGAACAAAATAAAGAATATCGGGGGCAATTGGATGTCGAAATTGTTGAAGCATACATTTCTTTTCTCTTTGGCAACTTTTATAAGTAGATTATTAGGCCTTTTACGGGATGCTACCTTTGCTCATTATTTTGGAATTAGTGCAGAGTACGATGCATATTTAGTAGCAATTATTCTTCCTTTCTTTCTTCGGAAAATCTTCGCTGATGGAGCCCTCTCCTCAGCTTTTATTCCTTTGTTTACAAGAAAACAAGGAAAAGATTCTCAGGTTTTTCTCAGCACCACAATATGGTTTGTATTAATAACGACTGTTTCATTATATATACCTGTTTATTTTTTTTCGGACCAAATAGTTTTAGTTTTGGGAACTGGCTTGTCTGAATCAACGATGGAATTAACCTCTTATTTGTTGAAAATTACATATCCCTTCATAATTTTTATCTCTTTGTGGGCAGTAGCTACAGGCGTTTTAAATAGTAACGATATCTATTTTGGACCTGCATTCGCTCCGGCTTTATCTAACCTTTGCAGTGTCGTGTTTATCTTTTTATCTTCTTACTTTTCCCCAAGAATATTAGGACCAACTATAGGATTCACAGTAGGAGGAATTTTACAGTTTTTGTTAGTTTTTTATATCTTAAGAAAGATTCATTTCCGGATGACACTTGATTTTAATTTCAAAGATCTGAAAAGTATAATGAATTTGTTCGGTCCCGCATTATTAGGAGTAGCTGTGGCTTCCTTGAATACATTGGTTGATACCAATATCGCAACATGGACCGGTACGGGAGGTGTTTCGACCATTCAATACGCTCTAAGAATTTATCAGCTCCCTTTAAGCATATTCGCCATAAGTGTTGCAAACGCCCTTTTACCTAAATTATCGTATTCTTCAAGTATTAAAGATGAAAAAGAATACAACAAGAATTTGAAAGATAGTATAGAACTAACTTTATTCTTTGCAATTCCTTCAATGTTCGGTTTGATATTTTTAAACAATGAGATCGTGGCTTTGATATATCAACACGGTAGTTTTACTTTTGAAGATACGTTAATAACAGCAAAAACATTGTTATATTATTCTCTGGGGCTTCCATTTTATTCTTTACATACTATCTTTATCAGAACTTACCACTCTAAATTAAATACAAGATATCCTTCTTTAGTGGCAGTGTTAATGCTTTTAGTGAACGCGACTCTCGATGTTTTGTTGGCTTTCAGATATGGTGTTGTAGGTATCGCATTTGCAACTGCTATTTCCGGTATTATCGGCATGTTCATGACAGGTTTCAATATTATTAAAGGTTTGACTGGTGAAGATTGGATAGAAATACTTAAAATTTTCATCGCAAGCGCTGTTATGTCTATATTTATCGTGACTAGTAAAGGATTTTTTGATTCTAGACTGTTAGTCGTTCTTCTAATTGCTCTAAGCGTCCTCGTTTATTTCTTATCAGCGTACCTTATAGGTTCAAAAAAGTTAAAATTAGCTATAAACCTTTTCTTTAAAAGAAAATAAGGTCTAAATGACACTCTTTTCGTATTCCGAATCATATAGATGACAAGCAACTTGTTGATTTTCAACATTTTTCAAAGTGGGTTCTTGAATTTTACAAATCTCTTTTGCATATGGGCATCTAGGATGAAACCTACAACCTGTGGGGATATTAACGGCGTTTGGAACTTCTCCTTGAGGTATTATTCTTTCTTTCTTGCTTTTAGGGTCAGGTTCAGGAACCGCTGATATTAGAGCTTGAGTGTAAGGATGTTTTGGTTTTGTGTATATTTGTTCAAAATTTCCAACTTCGACAATTTTGCCCAAGTACATTACGGCTATTCTGTCACAAATATATTTAGTCGTAGCTAAATCGTGTGTGATGAAAAGATAAGTCAAATCAAAATCATTTTTTAAGTTGATCATCAGTTGTAACAATTGAGACCTAACAGAAACATCCAACATCGCAACTGCTTCATCCGCCACTACAAAGGTAGGTTTTAAGATCAAAGCCCTAGCTATTACAACCCTTTGTCTTTGGCCACCAGATAAATCACGAGGATATCTGTAATAATACTCACTTGCTGGTGATAACTGTACCCTTTCCAACATTTCCATAACAAGCTTCTGTTTTTCGGAACGGTCTTTCCCAATATTGTGTATTTGTAGAGGATGCATCACAGCCTCACCAATCCTCATATGAGGGTTCAAGGCTGCAAGTGGATCTTGAAAGATTATTTGAATCTCTTTTCTTACATGTTTTAGTTCTTTTTTTGTTAATGTACTGATGTCTTTTTCTTTGAATAAAATTTTTCCTTCAGTAGGATCTTCTAATCTTGTAATTAACCTACCTGTAGTTGTTTTTCCGCTCCCTGATTCACCAACTAAACCAAGAGTTTCACCTTTTTTTACTTCAAAATCAATCTCATCTACCGCCTTTACATATTTAGGAGGGGTTCTAGTTAAAACTTCACCCACTGATCTTTTTAGAGGAAAATATTTTTTTAAACCTTCAACTTTTAAAATTGCATTTTCAGTCACTAGTACCACCCACATTTACATGTTTTAAATCTTGAGAATTTTCATATAGCCAGCATTTAACTTCTGAGCCTTCGATTAAAAAGCTGTTAGGCTCTTGTTCATGACAGATGTCCATTGCGTACTCACACCTCGGAGCGAATCGGCATCCTTTTGGAGGTTTACCCAAATCTGGAGGACTTCCGGGTATATATTTTAAATCTTTGTCGTTGATATCTGTATTCGGAATCGACTCTAAAAGTGCTTTTGTATAAGGGTGCTTGGGATTGTAATAAATATTTTCCTTTGAAGATATTTCTACCAAATGACCGGCATACATAACTCCAATCTTATCTGCAAGTTGAGCAACTACACCTAAATCATGTGTTATAAGCAACATGGACATTTGATATTCGTCCCTTAATTTATTCATCAACTCTATTATTTGAGCTTGAACTATTACATCCAATGAAGTAGTTGGCTCATCGGAAATAACAAAAGATGGTTTTAAAACTAATCCTAGTGCGATCATCACCCTTTGCCTCATACCACCACTGAATTGAAATGTGTACTGATTCATCCTGCTTGGGTCTATTCCCACATCCTTTAGGACACTACCTCCCATTTCTATAGCTTTTTGCTCAGATATATCAGGAAAATGAGCTTTCACAATCTCAACAAATAGGTCTTTAACTTTCATAATTGGGTTCAGGGAAGTCATCGGATCTTGAAAGATCATGGTTATATCTCTACCACGAATTTCTCGCATTTGTTTTTCGTTCATTGTAGTTATATTTTGACCATTTAATTTAATTTCTCCATACAATTGTGCATTTAAAGGCAATATTTTCATTATAGCTTGTCCCAAGGTGGATTTCCCGCAGCCTGATTCTCCCACTAGTCCAAGTGTTTCCCCATCTTTTACATTAAAACTAACATCGTCAACCGCTTTTATAATCCCATCTTCACTTTTATAATAAACTTTCAGATTTTTTACTTCAAGCACGCTTACTACCTTCTTTCCCTAATTGTTGGATTCAGCATCTCGTTTAGACCTTCACTGAACATAGAAAATCCGAGTGTAACAGTCATTATAGCAACACCTGGAAATGTCAAAGCCCACCAAGCACCACTCAAAATAAATCTTTGACCATTGCTCAAATCAAAACCCCAATCGGGAGTTGGAGGAGCTATTCCCAATCCCAAAAAGCTCAATCCAGCTTCTGTCATTATGGCGTCTGCCAGGTTCATTGAAAGAACAACCACAACGGATGGCAGTACATTTGGAAGTATATACCTTCCCAAAATAGATAAGTTTGATGCACCTATAGCTCTGGCTCCATCGACATAAAGTTCGTTTTTTACTGAAGATACTTGATTTCTAATGACCCTAAAGTATGTGGGTATGTAAACAACGGCTATGGAAATAGCGATATTCATAATACCTGGCCCTAAAAATGCAGCTATCGCTATGGCGAGAATTAAACCTGGAAAGGAATATATAGCATCCATAACTATGGTCATTATTCTATCGAATATTCCTCCCACGAATCCCGATAATAAACCTAACGGTATACCAATTGCTGAAGCTATTGCTACGGAAACAAAAGCTATTGTTAAGGCAATTCTAGCTCCATAAACAACCCTGCTAAACACATCCCTGCCAAGATTGTCCGTTCCAAACCAAAACTCACTACTAGGAGAAGTTAGAGATCTTCCAACCCTTTCTGTAGGGTCGTAAGGAGCTATTTGAGGAGAAAAAATGGCCAAGAAAATATAAAAAATCAAAATAACCATACCTATGAAGGTAAGCCAAGCATTTGAACCTCTAAAGAATCTGGAGAAGCTCTTTCCAATCTTCGATGAAATGAATTTATGTTCTTCCAATTTTATACCCTCCTCAGTACCTTACCCTTGGGTCTATTAAGGCGTTGATAATTTCTACTATAATGTTAATTATTATTACAAAAATAGCGAAAAAGACTATCGTTCCTTGAATAGCGGGGAAATCTCTGTATCTGATTTTCATGATGAGATAACTTCCAATCCCTGGCCAAGAAAAAGTTGTTTCAGTTAAAACAGCTCCAGCCATCAATAGTGCAAGCTGTAATCCCATGACCGTTAAAATAGGAACTAAAGCATTTCTTAAAGCATGTCTGTACAATATTCTATTTTCAGGTATCCCTCTTGCTTTAGCAGATTTAACATAGTCAGAGGTTAACGTTAAAATTGTATTATTTCGAACCATTCTTAAAAAAATACTCGAGATAACTAAGCCAAGAGTAATACCAGGCAACAACAAATGTTGTAAGACATCCCAAAAAGCTGTCCAATTCCCTCTTAAAAGAGAATCCAGTAAAAACAAACCTGTTATTTCTTCAAATTGAACTGTAGCCCCGATCCTCCCGGCAATGGGTAACCATTTCAACTGCATTCCAAAAATGAATTGCATCATCAGACCAAACCAAAATACCGGTACAGCATACATAAGCATCGAAAATCCCCTGGCAATTATATCTATGGGTTTGTCTCTTTTTTGTGCGGCTTTTGAACCCCAAAAGATCCCTATAACTACAGCTATAATAAATGCAAAAATCGTTAATTCAAGTGTGGCAGGAAATCTTTCTAATATCTCATCAAGTACGGGCCTTCCCGTCATTGTTGAAGTTCCCAAGTCACCTTTGAATAGCCCCCCTACATATTTAAAAAATTGAATCAGTATGGGATCGTTAAGTCCTAATTCTGCTCTCCTGGCTTCAATAACCTCTTGAGAGGCTCTCCCACCTAACATTGCTGCAACAGGATCTCCGGGAATTATCCTAATAACGAAAAATATAACTACTAAAAGAACAAAAAGCATGGGGATTGCCAACAAGATTCTCACAATAATATAATTTCTCAGAGACACTTAGATCACCCTTCTTTTCTGAGGTTGGTTTTCTCAAAATTGCCCCGATTATTAAATAAATCGGGGCAATTGTCTTAGTTTCA
The DNA here is from genome assembly GCF_002895565.1 of Petrotoga mexicana DSM 14811. Classification (GTDB taxonomy): domain Bacteria; phylum Thermotogota; class Thermotogae; order Petrotogales; family Petrotogaceae; genus Petrotoga; species Petrotoga mexicana. The sequence goes on along the minus strand of NZ_AZRN01000010.1, from coordinate 42,353 downwards.
AATCTTCAAAAGAACTTTAAGAAAAAATTATTCCTTGTAAAGCAAATAATATCTAAAGACCTGAGAAGGTTCCAACAAAATTCCTTTAATATTATTTTGGGCAGCTACCGTTTCTACACCTTGCCAAAGTGAAACGTATGGTGCGTTGAAAGCTAGATCTTGTTGGACCAATTTGTACAATTGAGATCTAACTTCTTGGTCAGTCGCTACTCTTGCTGCTCTCATCACACTTTCAGTTATTGGGTTAACATAAAAACTACCCATCGATCTAGCTCCACTTTCACTTAAGAATGGCCAGAGGTAATCATCAGGGTCTATGTAATCAGGATACCAACCCAATAAGAACATACCCATAGTTCCGTTTAAAAAATAGTCAACGTAGGTTGCCCATTCCGCATATTCTAAGTTGATATCGATAATTCCTGTCTTTTCTAAGGATTCCATTAAAACTTGGGCTACATCTGCTTCGGTTGTTCCATAATGAGTAGGGCTGTACCAAAGATCAATCACTAGTTTGTTTTTTTCGTCGTAACCAGCTTGATACAGAAGTTGTTTTGCAGCCTCAAGATCTCCTTCTTGGAAGACATCTTCGTGACTCCACATTCCCATTGGGACAAGAGAATATAATGGTGATGCCATATTCAAAAATACATCTTCAACGATTACATCTCTTTCAACAGCCAAGGAAATCGCTTGTCTTACCAAAGGATCGTCGAAAGGTTCTTTCTGTGCATTGAATACTAGCATTCTGATTTGTGGACTTTCACCCTGGATAACTTGAACATTTTGAGAACTTTTTAAATCTTGTATGTCTCTTGGGTCTAAATGTCTGAAAGCAATATCTATTTCACCGGTTTCCAAAGCCAATCTCAACGTTGCAGCGTTTTCGTAGAATAAAATGATGATTCTATCTGTTTTTGGTTTTTCACCAAAATATTTGTCATTTGCTTGCAATGTAATTCTTACGTCCCTTATCCATTCGGTGACTTTGTATGGACCAGAAGCGGAAGGCGCTCCATCATAAAAACTATCTGCTGAGAATATGTTTGGATTGACAGGCCAGCCAACAGTGTAACCTAATACTGAAACAAAAGCTGAAAAAGGATACTCGAGAGTTACTTTGAAGATATAATCATCGACCACTTCGGTTGTTTTAACTATATCCGAAAGTAAGAATGCAGGATCTCCTCCAAGTTTTATAACCCTATCGAAGGAGAATTTAAATACGGATGCATCTATAGGGGTTCCATCTTCGAAAACTACACCTTTTCGAACGTGGAAAAGATACTCTAATCCATCTTCAGATACTTCCCAACTTTCGAATAAATTTGGCTCAATTTCCGTGGAATTAACCTTGTAGTCTACTGGTCCAGATAAAACATTTTGTAAAATATTACTGGAAAAGTAGTCATAACACAAAGCTGGGTCTAGAGTTCTAATTTTGTCTGTGGTACCAACAACTATGGTAGATTGTGCCCAAACGCCGACAAATAAAACCAACATAACGAATAAACTTACCAAATACTTTTTCATAAAATCCCTCCTCGTAAAATATGCTGATATGAAAAACTTAAACACTTGTTCTGCAACAATACCTTATAACATTTCTTATTAAATCTGCGACAAATTTTACAGATATATGAAAAAAATTTCACAGCACGTCTCATATTGACAAAAATTTCAAAAATAAAGCCTCGATTGGTAACTTAATTTAAATTAAATTAATTATCTCTATTATACAATTAATATCTTTAAGAGTCAAGTAACAATAAAAAATCATAACTAGCGGGAGAAGGAACAAAAAATATCAGAAGATTGGATTTAAGCATTGAACCTTTTCTAACTTTTAAATAGATCTATTCTTAAATTAAGTTATTTTAAATTAACATAATATATATTAACACTTCTTATTATTCTAAAATTAATACGTTTGTATATTATACATTTCTATTTTTTAAAACAAAGATTTAACAATTTGCGTTCCACAATTTGCTTCTTAAATCTTTTGAAGACGAGGGATCTAAAAATTTTAAGTTCTATATCAAGCATAAATAGCGTCTAATCAGATTTTTAATCAAAAATTTTCTTGATTAAGTTTCTCCCTTATGATAAAGTATATATTGGGTTTTATTCCAAGGGGTGAAAATAATGGAAAAGCATGAACTAATAGAAAAACTACGTTCCAATATGTCTAGAGATACCTGGAATAACTGGCTTACAACGGCTCAAATTTTGGAATTAGACGATAAAAAGGTCGTTGTTGGATTGGGAAATTTATTTATTAAAGAGGCTGTCGAGAAAAGATTCGGTTCAATAATAAAAGAAACTATAAATAATATTACTGGAAAGCCTCTAGAAGTTATTTTTAAAGAAATACCCATTAGTAAAGAACAGAAAAATGCAGTAAATGGTCCAATAATAAAAAACAGGCCTTTGAAACTATCAGAGTTTAATCCTGAATTCACTTTTGATAGCTTTGTTACGGGAAATTCCAATAGGATAGCTTATTATTCAGCCTTGGAAGTTTGCAAGAATCCTGGCAAATATAATCCTTTATTTATATATGGAGATGTTGGACTAGGTAAAACACATCTTTTACATGCAATAGGGAACTTTTTGATGGAAAATGCCCCTGATTTGAAGGTGAAGTATGTAACTGCTGAGGATTTTATGAATCAAATGATGGATGGAATAAGAGCAAGTGATATGGAGAACTTCCGAGAACGCTTTAGAAGAAATGTCGATTTTTTATTGATAGATGATGTTCAATTTTTAATTGGAAAAAATACCGTACAAAGTGAACTTTTCCATACTTTTAATTCTCTTTTTAACTCAAGAAAACAGATAGTAATATGTTCCGATAGAACACCTGATGAATTGGCAACCTTTCATCCCAGATTAATAAGTAGATTTGAAATGGGTTTGATAACTGATATACAAGCACCTGATAAGGCAACGAAGTACTTAATAGCCAAGAAAATGGCACAAATGATTTCTCTTCAATTAACCGATGATGTTGCTTATTATTTAGCTGAACATGTCGATAAAAACCTAAGAAAACTTCGGGGCGCTATTATGAACCTTCTATTGCAAAGCCAAATTTCGGGTGCGCCAGTGAATATTGAATCTGCAAAAACGATAGTCAATTCAATGATGAGAATGAACGCAAACAAAGTTAGATTCCAATCACCAGAAGTTCTGGAAACTGTCAAAATAGATACCGTTATAGATTTGGTCGCTGCTGAATTTAATATTAATAGAAAGGATATCTTCTCATCATCCAGAAAAAAAGAAATAGCATTAGCACGTCAAGTTTTAGCTTATCTTTTTAAGACTACTATGAAGTTGAAAACGAAAGATATCTCCGAAAAATTAGATAAAAATCATTCCACTATTATTCATTCCATCAAAAAAATAGAACATTCTTTGTTGATGGGAAATGAAATGATAAAAAATAAGATCAATAATATCAAGAACAAATTGGAAGACGAAAAAGGGATTCTTACTTTATAAAAATAGAAAAAATCGGCCTCAAATTATATGATTTAAACAAGAACAAATTGAGGCCGATTTTTTTATTTATAATAATCAGGTTGTTTCAGCAAATGTTTTAAAAGTAAGTTACATTTCTAATCCAACTATAGCTTCCGGCGTTACTACGTGGAAAGTTAAACTTTCAGTGAAGAAAAATTTGAGTTGCTCATCGAACTTGCTATCATATCCTAAGGAAATATCTTGTCCTAAAATTAATTTAAAGTCTCCACCACGATTAGAAATTACAAAACTTTCATCGACATCATGCATAGGTTTCACTTTGGCATCTATAATTTCTTTTACAACTAAATCCAAAGGATACGATAGATTCATAGAAAATAAATCTTGCCATATTTCTTTGTTAATCACTAAAGTATATGGCCCTTCAATCCCTTGCTCCATGAACCTTTTTTTTACTTCAAATAAGGATTTAACAAAATCTTTTACGCTTTCTTTGGAACTTTCTACAGAATTCTGCTTAGCTAACGTTTGTAAGCCAATTATATTGGCTTTTTCTATACCTTTTAAAATTAATTTATTTTCAAATGAAGCCAACTGCTTAGCAGCGGTTTCTAACCCTTCCAAATCCGGAGTTTCTAAACCCCTTTCGATATTATCAAGCTCCCATTGTTTCAAAACAAATGGGTTTCTAATCTCTACTAGAGGTAAAACTTGTCTTATTCCCCATCCCAATCCATCTCTTGGGTTTTCAACGAGTTCGTTAGTACCTAAATTGTATGAAGAATAATCCCATCCATAAGGACCTTCTACATCAATAATTGGTCTTATTTTTAATTTGTTCTTAAAAATCTCCTTTGCCCTTTCGTCTAATTCTTCCCAAGCTTCTTCAGTTATCGGAGCTAACTCTCTTTTAAGAAAATCCATTTTTTACCCCTCCTTCATCTTTAGTATTTTTTCTACTTCAATCCTCTTAGTCCTAAATCACCTTTTTTATTTGAAGAAGACTCTACTTTGCTTTCTCCTTCAACAGCTTCTTCCTCTACTTCCAGCAATGGTTTTTCTGTGAAAAGATAAGTCCTCAGTTCTTCATCCCATCCATTCATGTTTCTTCTCAACCATTCGATAAGCATTACCGCATGTTCAATTTCTTCATCTCTATTGTGCTCCATAATTTCTTTGATGGTTGGATCTTTAGAAACAGCTGCCCTTTGGTTGTACCAATCTATCGCTTCTATCTCCTCTTTTAAACTGTTTAATGCATAGACGTAAGAACGATCTTTGTCACTTAGTTCTTCATAAGGTTCATGGTAATCTTGCATTTAGTTTCCCTCCTTTTAATTTTTGATTTACTGCTCTGTTAAGTAATGTCCTATAAAAACAAAGTTTCTACATCCTTTATTCTCTCAAAATCCTTGTCCATTGTAACTACTTTCAATCCATGGTATTTAGCTATGCTATATTGATATGCATCATCAAAATCTAATTTCAGGATTTTTCTTACATTTACAACTTCTCTGTATAGCTCCATCGGTAAAAAAAGAAGTTTGGTGTTAGGCATGACATCTTCAACAAATCTCCGGAAGATATCTTCTTTGCCATATCTAAACAGGATTACGCCGATAGAATGCAGGGAAAAATCCGTTATGTTGAGATTTCCGATATTGTTATTGAGAAACGCCTTGCAATCATCTTTCTTGTCCTGATTGAGGAGAATTTCTAAAAATACGTTCGTATCAACTAAAAACATTATCTCCACTCCAAAGATTTGTGTTGCAGTTCAACAGAAGTGAATTCCTCTCTTATCTCTGATAGGCCTCCTTCCCAGTCGAACTTGAATTTACCTCTTGAATTTTCTCTGCCTTGATATTTACCTAGTAAAAAGTCCAAATAATCTAAAACCTCTCGCCTCAAATTTTCGGGAAGCTTTTGAATTTTTTCCTCGATTTCTTTTTCATGCATGATCTTTACCTCCTTTAATTTTTGATTGACTATTTCTAGAAACTCTTTATATAGCGCCCCTTCGCCCCGCTGCCCACCGCACCCATTAGGAACGCAACCTGCTCTACAAATTTACTTTTTCATTTAAAATTATACCATTTTTTTATTTTTTTCAAAAAATTCCTAGATAAATCACAATGTATGTTATAATTAATGTGGAAGAGAAATATTTTCATTGAAACTTTGCTTGGAGGAATGTATTATGAGCGATTACGATGAAGAAGAATTTAAAAAATTTTTAGATAGATTGTTTAAGGAACACCCTGAGCTTCAAAAATTTAATCTTGAATTTTTAAAAAATGCAGATCCCAGTGAAATGGATGAAATTATAGAAAATTTAAAAGAGGCGGCTTACAAATTCAAAGAAGCAGAGATCAGTGTACGGTCAGAAGTTGAGGAAAAATTAAATTACAATATCGATGATTTAGAAATTAATTTTGATAACTTTTTAGAGACTATAACTATATTTCCGTTTGCATTAACTATCAACAGTGAGATGTTGAAAGAAAAAGATGCCAAAGGGAGATTGAGCGGAAAATTTTTTGGAATGTATATTAATTTTAAATATGACAATGTTTTTGAACTTTTATCTATTAGAAAGATTGGCGCAATGAAAATTGCTAGTTTGATGAGAAACAACTTTTTTAAATTTTTACCAATAAAACAAAAGATATACAATTATATAAAAACTGCTGTAAATAATTATTTAAAGGCTACTGGACTCGTGAAATATTTTGAAATAGACGAGATTAGAGAATTCAATATGTTAGTTATATTGAGGAATAAACTTAATATTCCTAACGATAAATTGTTTGAAGAGATTTTAAGTAATGAGGAAAACGAAAAATATTATATGATGAAAGCATATTTTATTACTGAGTTTGCTATTGCTGTAGTAGAAAAAGATAACATTTAAATTCCTGATTTTTTTGCAAACTTATTGCTTATATAAAAGATAAAGAAGATTAAAATTATATTCAACCCGCTTAAAGCATTTGCTTCTTGGTATAATCTTCCTGAGGAAAGAGAATAGTTAACCACGCTGACAAGGGGAAAGTAATCCCTTACTTGCATAGTATAACTGATGGTAAATTCACCAAAAATTATTGCAAATATCTGAAGAAAGGCACTTGTAAACGAAGAAAGCAGAAGGGGTAACTCTACTTTGAGGAAGATGATTAGTTTGTTTGCCCCGTCTATCTTTGCGGCTTCAACTATTTTATTGTCAAATCCGCGTATCGGTTGGAACAAAAATGAATACGCGATAGGTATGGTTATTAAGAAATATCCCAGGATCAATAACAATACGAAGGGAATATCAAACAATATATTTAAATAAAGTAGAGCCATACCTAAAAATGCTGATGATATACCCAAAGTGGCCATTACGCTCACATTTATGAGTTTACTGTAATTTTTCAATAGAAAATATGCTGTTATTACGGCAAAGGAAGCTGATACTGTCGAGACTAAAAAGGAATTTAAGATTGATCTAACCACTGGATATATACGATTCAATTCTTTAGAAAATAAATTCAGAAATGAAGATATATCAAATTTCATATTTATAAAATCAAAAAAAGAAGCTGCAATGCCTACCAAAACAATTGAATATTCAAAGATCAAGTAAAAGATGGATAGTGTCCTACTTAAATATCCAGATTTCTTTTGAGATAATGGTTCATATTCAAAAGAGATAGGTTCAAATTTTGATATAAAGATATTAAGAATCGTAAGGATTAAGAGTTGAATCAATGCGTAAGACAAAGCCTTGGGAAAATCCAGTGTACTTCTCAATGTTGTAGAAATAGCCACTTCCAAAGTTGAATATTTTACCCCACCTAAACTTAAAACAATCGCGAAACTCGTGAAGTTATATGTAAATACTAAAAATAAAGCCCTAGAAATGGACGGAATTATCAAAGGTAATTCTATGTTTATAAAAGTTTTAAACTTCCCCGCTCCTTCCATACTGGCTGTTTCTATAAAACTTGCAGGTACTCTTCTAAGAGCTTCCGATATGTAACGAACAAATATGGGAGAGTTATAAAAGACATGGGCTAATATTATTGCTTTCAAAGTGTACATAATATCTAAACTAAAACCCAATTTTGAAAGAATACCAACTGAAGAATAAACAAGAGTGAAAGCCATAACTGCCGAGACGGGTGGGAAAAAGAAAGGAATAAAAATGGTATTATCTAATAATTTAGATATGATCCCTTCATTTCTTGAAGCAAAATACGCTGGAATTAAAGTTATAACCAATGACAACACAGATGAAAGAATAGCTTGATAAAAAGTAAAACCAAGGATCCGCCACGTACGCGGATCCAAGAAATTCGCTAAACCTTCTAAACGAAAAAAATCTTTAAATAAAAAAGAAAAAGGTATTAACCACAAACACAAAAATAAAATAAACAGTAAATTCTTGCTTCTTCTATTGTTCATAAGTTCAGTATAATAGAGCCTCCCATTCTTTCAGCCATCTTTCTAAATTGTTTGAAATTTCTTGGGCTGGAATAGTCAGAATTTTTTCGGGAACCACTGCATATTGGTAAACCTCAGGAAGTTCAACATCAATTACTGGGAACATCCATTGTTTTAAAGGTATTTCTTTTTGAAAATCTTCTGTCAACATAAATTCTATGAATTTCTGAGCTAAATCTAAATTATCAGTACCTTTAACGATACCGGCACCTTCTATCTGAACATAAGCACCTTCTTTGGGGATAAAAACCTTGTACTTACTAGATCCATAGTAATATTGTGAGTATGCACTATCAGTTGCATAGCTGACCATCATGGGTGCCTCACCAATTTCAAATTTTGCAAAGGAATCATCCCAGCTAGGACTTACTGTTAATATTGCAGGCATAAGTCTTTCCCAAAAGTCTTTCCACTCATTTTCATACACGGCTATTGTCCATAGTAAAAAAGCTTGACCAGTGCTTGATGCTCTTGGATCTTGTATTATCAACGAATTTTTATATTTAGTTAGATCTTCAAAAGATTCTAATTCATCTTGTATCTTTTCTGGATCGTAAATAATGGCTATAGCTCCATAGTCGTAAGGAATTACATTATATTGGGAATCAAATAACAACGCTTTGTCTCTAACATTTTCAATATTTTTTGGTTTGTAAGGGATCAATAAATCCTCTTCAATAGCTTTTGCAGCAAGCGATTGATCAAGCCCAATGACTACATCCGCTCGAGGATTTTTCTTTTCCAAAACTAGCCGTGTGAGAACGTTACCTGCATCACCCAATTTTACCACTTTTACATCGCAGTCGTTCATCTTTTCAAACTTTTGAATCGTTCCTTCTTCAATCCAACTGAGACTTTCGTAAATATAGACAGTCAATTCCTCAGAAAAAGCAAAAGATAACAAAACAACTATAACACCCAACATCGCTAAAAACTTCTTCACCTTAACTCACCTCTTTTAAATATTTATTTAGTTAACTTCTCCACGTACCTTTATACCCCTACTTAATTTTTCGTCTGTTAAGTTATATATTTCATCAAAGAACGCTTCTTTAAAAGAAGCAGGACCTTTCACCTCTGAACGTGAAGCAGCTAATTCACCAGCTAGTCCAAATGCAACCATTGCTGAAACGGTTGCCTGTAAATGATTACTTTCCACAGCACAAAAATTAGCAATAATAGACGTTAACATGCAACCTGTACCTGAGATAGTCCCTAACATAGAATGCCCATTATCAACTTTATACACTGTATTACCATCACTAACAATATCTGTAACACCTGAAGCTGCAACTATACAATGATACTCTTTTGCAAAGTTTTTATATGACTCTATATTTTCATCGTTACTTTCCGCTTCTACACCTCTGATTTTCCCACCAGAACCCGTTAGAATACCAATCTCTGCTTTGTTCCCTTTTATAACGGATATTTGTACTTCATCTAATATTTTTTTAGAAGCATCTGTTCTTATTTTTGTTGCTCCTGCACCAACAGGATCAAAGATGACTGGAATATTAAGTGAATTGGCTTTCTTCCCAGCTTTTATCATGGCCTTTACTTGTTCTAAAGTTAACGTACCAATATTAAGTACAAGCGCTTGGGAATTAGATACCATCTCTTCGACTTCCTCTATTGCATGGGCCATCACTGGAAGCCCTCCTACCGCTAAAGTTACATTGGCACAGTCATTTATTGTTACCATATTTGTAATATGATGTATCAGAGGTTTTTTCACTTTTACTGTATCTAAAATGTTATTTACCATCTTTTTGGCTCCTTTCGTTAACTATTTCAACTTTTTCAATTACCTTGCGTATACGTATGGCATTTTCTTCAACATCACCTGAAAAAAGTGCCGATATAACAGCAACGCCATCCACATTTGTTTCTCTCATGAGATCATATAAATTTTCAGCAGTTATTCCCCCAATCGCTACTACAGGAATGTTGACAGACTCCTTGATTTTTTTAACTTCAGCGATGCTAATTGTTTTCGCTTCTGGTTTAGTAGGAGATGGGAACACCGGACCTACTCCCAAATAATCAGCTCCATCCTTTTGTGCCTGGATAGCCTGTTCAACATTTTCAACCGATACTCCTAATATTTTTTCTTTTCCTATGATCTTTCGAGCTATTTTTGTAGGAAGATCCTCTTGCCCAACGTGTACACCGTCAGCTCCTACAGCTAAAGCAATGTCCACTCTATCATTTACTATCAACGGTATACTATAATGATCCGTTACTTCTTTAACCTTCAATGCTTGATAGTAAAAATCCCTTGAATTTAACTCTTTTTCTCTGAGTTGAAGTACAGTTATGCCCCCTTTTATTGCTTTTTCTATTGCGTCAATCAAATTCTGATCCTTTAGATACGATCTGTCAGTTATTCCATAGAACTTCACATTCATATTTTTCATCTCTCTAAAGCCTCCAAATCTTTTGATAAGCGGAACAATAAGGTTAAAAATGATTCTCTGCATCTTAGACGGCATAGCGTCCAGTCTGACTCTGTCTAAAGCAAAAAATTACTCCTTTAATCATATCTTAATCTGTTTTTCACTTAAAACTTTATGGCCCACTGTAGAATATAAGTTCCAGGCTTTTACCAGATTAGTGGCCGCCGATTTTGGATCATCAGCTTCAGATACAGCGGTGACCACGAAAAAACCATGAACCCCGGTTTGAGCTAATTATAGACCGGCATCAAAATAATCAATCTGAGATACATCCGCAGTTCTGATATATTCAAATAACTCATTTGTTCATGCCGATAAGCCAATAATTGAATCTTCTCCCAAGTATTCCCGACAAACTTCTATCAGGGCCCACAACTAAGTATTCCGATATATCAAATGTTTTTCTGATGCTCATTATTTTTTCCGTCCAAAATATCGTTGATTTTATTGACTTTTGCATTCATCATATTTTTAAACCCAGGACGTATGTCAGCTTTTAGAACAACTTCGGTACGGATACCCTCGTTAGCAAGTACAAATGTTGCATCTTTAACGACTTTCATTACTTCATCCCACTCACCTTCTATCTCTGTAAACATAGAAGTTGTGTGATAAGGTAAACCCGAATCACGAATTACTTTTATAACTTCAGCTACTTTAGGTGCAAGCTCATCACCTATACCAATAGGTGCTATGGCAACAGCAATTAATGTATTCATAGATTAAACCTCCTCAATTTCAAATGGATTGTTAGCAATGTCCCCCGCGTTCGCTTTATACAGTTCATCAAGAAACTGAATTTGAAAACTACCGGGACCGTCCACCTTTTTTTCAGCACGAGTTCCCGCTAAATTATAAACTGCACTAGCAGTAAGCGCCGCAATAAATGGTGAAGCGGCCGTTGCATAGACCGCAACGACTCCACCCAACGAACAGCCCGCCCCAGTAATTTTCCCCATAAAATGTGACCCTCCATGAGAAAAGGCTATGACGGAACCATCGGTTATTAAATCCGTTTTGCCTGATACGGCCACTGCTCCTCCTGTACACTTTGCCAGCGCAACAGCCGCATTCTTAGCAGAAGTTACGGAATCCGTTGAGTCAACACCGCGAACAGTGGATAGAGCTGTACCACCTTCTAATTCCCATAAGCCAGCCAATGCTAGAATTTCCGAAGCGTTCCCTCTAATTACAGTAGGTTTATACTTTTTTAATTCCAGCAAAAGCTGAGTTCTAAGGGAACCGATACCCACTGCTACCGGATCAAGTACCCATGGCTTTCGTGCTTCATGCAAAGCTTTTGATACACGAGGTAAAGTTTGCTCATAAAGTGGTATAAATGTCCCAAAGTTTATATAAGTAGCTTCACTGGCTTTTGCCAAAAATTCACCTTCATCAGGTAAATAAACCATAGCAGCGGAACCACCGACGGCAAGTTGAGCATTAGCCACAAAATTAATTGTTACAGTGTTGGTAATTGATCCCACTATAGGATTTTCCCGTCTTACTATTTCAACCGCCTGAATTATTTGGTTTTGAATATCCTTTTTATTAATCATTTTATCTTTTCCCTATCTCAATAAATGTTTTGTTTTTCTTTATACAGCTTTGACTTTCATAGAATTTCAAGATTATCATAATGTATCTTAAAGCAGTAGTTCGTATAAATTTTTCAGTAGTTATTCCATGGAACTTCACATTCATATTTTTCATCTCTCTAAAGCTTCCAAATCTTTTGATAATAGGCGTCTTCAAGAAATTCGTATTCGAATTTAAGAGAGTTTTTATATGCCCGGGTTATTTCTTCTTCTTTTTCTGAATTTAGATATAATTCAAAAATATAAATTAGATCTCCAACTAACTTCTTGTATTTTGCTTCATCATAAGTCGATGCCCATTTTAAATATATATCATTTTCATTATTGCTAAGCTTGTCTTTGTGATATTGGTATATTTCTAAGTAACTATAATAACAAGGCAAAAGGGCTGCCATACCAACTACAAAAGATTTTTGTGCACTTTGAGAAATAAGATAGTTACTATAAGCAATATTCGCTCTAGTAAGATCTATACTTTTTAATGTTGAGGGATCTATATTCAAGAAATCAAGCAAATTTAAATAATTTTTAAATTCTATTTCTGATTCGTTATATAAAATATTTATTAACATCCTCCTGGCGGTAAGATCTTCCGCTTTTGCTATCAAAATCCCCATATTTTTCATTGATTGCTCTAGATAATGAAAATCTTGTTTTAAAAAGAATACGAATTTCTCAAAAGATAATTCTCCAGTATAGAGTTCTTCCATAAAAGGATGGTTAATTAATTTCTCTAATTCTTTTTTTGTGTGATCTTTAATATGAGAAAAATCCATTTCATTTAACCCCTTTAAATACTATATAGCTACCTTTCTTATAACCTGGAATAGCTTCTTCAATCTCTTCATCACAGTATTTTGGGTTATTAATTAATGTTTGTACAGATTGGATATCCCTAAAACCAACTTTTTCCATTAGATCTATTAATTCATCACTGGCAATCCAATTTGCCTTTTCAATAAATTTTAACGGGTAAGGGATTTTTGGGGATATTTTTTCGTCATAATAACCTTCATTCTTAGCTACTCGATACAATAAAGCAAAAGGCCCTTCCGCTGGCAAAATGGAGACAATTACTTCTCCATCCTTTTTTAAAACTCTATATGCTTCCTCAATTGCTTTTTCTTGATTCTCAACATAGCAAAGAATGGTCCCTAACAAAAGTTGTGTACAACTTGAGTCTTCAAAAGGCAGATCCTCAGCTTTTGCTTCTATGACCTTTATACCCCTTTTTCTTGCCAGTTCCGCCATGCTTTTTGATGGTTCTACTCCAATTTTTATACCCAGTTTTTCAGCAAACAAACCATCCCCTATGCCGATACTTATACATTTTTCTGGATTTATCACCATTTTTTTTAAGGCATTAAGCTCAGAATAGAACAATTTTTCATTATTTTTGAACCAAGTTTCAAAGTCTACCGCTCCTTCGTTAAAAGCTTGAATATTACCTAGTTTTCTTTCAACCACTTGTCCATCACTCTTTCTCACAAATTCCACCTCCAGAAATGATTTGTTGGTCCTACCCCATGACCTATAGATAGTGAATTTCTAATTGCACCTGTGATGTATTCTTTAGCTCTTTTAATAGAATCAAAAAGTTCATATCCTAAAGCTAAGTTAGCAGCAATTGCGGAAGAGAAAGTGCAGCCTGTGCCATGAGTATTTTTGGTTGGTATCCTTTCGGAAGAAACTTCAAAAAAATCCTTTCCATCATAATATACATCGATGGCGTCTTCTATCAAATGTCCTCCCTTTACTACCACACTTTGAGCTCCAAGCTCCACAATTTTCTTTGCGGCGTTTCTCATATCTTTTACAGAACCAACTTTTATCCCCGTTAGTACTTCGGCTTCCATCAAGTTTGGAGTTACTACCAAGCTCAACGGAATGAGTTCACTTTTTAAAGCATTGATAGCGTCCTCTTTTAACAAATGAACTCCACTTTTGGAAACCATTACTGGGTCCAAAACAATGTTTTTAGGCTTGTACTCTCTTAATCCATTTGCTATAGTTTTGATTATCTTTTCATTGGAAACCATTCCTATTTTCACTGCATCGGGAAAGAGATCTTCAAAAACAGCCTTCATTTGCAACAATACCATTTTAGGAGTTAAATCTTCTATGCCCAAAACACCCATCGTGTTTTGAGCGGTTACAGAAGTAATAACACTCATTCCAAAAACGCCATGGGCAGAAAAAGTTTTAATATCTGCTTGTATACCAGCACCTCCACCTGAATCAGAACCGGCTATCGTTAATCCTAGTTTTATAATACTCACCTCCTGTTATGCAAAATAAAAATCCTGTTCTTCACCAGCAAAGTGAGAACAGGATTAAATTGAATACATATTTTTAGCCTCCCTTCGCTGGTATTATCCAGATCAGGTAGTCAGGGTCGATGTCTGTTATGCATCCTCTCAGCCTTTCAGCTCCCCTGGCTATTTATTATTCACTTTTGATTTCATTATACCACATTTTTTTCAAATATGATAAAATATTTTAGTAATTATTTTTGAAAAACAATTTTATTATTTAGGGAAAGGAGTTAAAATATGAGAATCTCAGAATTAGAAAAGATAATCAAAAATGAAACAAGAAGAGTTGAAAAGGAATTCACTTTTGAGGAAAGACAGGCAAATTTAAAACCCCAAGAAGTGGCAAAATATATTGATCATACTTTGCTTAAAGCATCCTCAACACCTTTAGATATACAAGCACTATGCAAGGAAGCCAAAGATAACAATTTCTACGCGGTTTGTATTAATCCAACTTATGTGAGTTTATCAAAAGAAATCCTTACAGATAGTGATGTGAAAGTAGCAACAGTGATTGGATTCCCTTTGGGAGCCAATACTATAGAAACAAAAGTGTACGAATCTGAAAATTCGATTAAAAATGGCGCAGATGAATTAGATATGGTTTTGAACATAGGAAGGCTTAAGGCACAACAGTATGATTATATTTATGAAGAAATACATGCTATTTCTCCATTGACTAAAGATGCTAAAAAATTGTTAAAAGTTATCATTGAAACCTGTTATCTTTCGAAGGAAGAAAAGATAGCCGCTGTTGTAATTTCAAAACTAGCTGGTGCTGATTTTGTTAAAACCTCTACCGGCTTTGGAAGCGGCGGTGCTGAATTGGAGGACGTGGCTTTGATGAAGTTTCTTGTGGGAAATGATATGAGAGTAAAAGCATCTGGAGGGGTCAGAGACTTGGAAACAGCTTTAAAAATGATTGGTTGTGGAGCAGATAGGATAGGAACGAGTTCAGGACTAAAGATAATTCAAGGAAGGATATAAATAAAGGAGCGCTTTCGCGCTCCTTGGTGTATTTTGGGTTTAGATTATGGTATACACTTATAAGGGTTATAAGGGTCTTACATTTGAAGCTTGAGGACCTTTGTCGCCTTCAACTACTTCAAATTCAACTTCCTCATCTTCTTCTAACTTTCTGTAGCCATCCATTTGAACAGCTGAGAAGTGAACAAATACATCGTTCCCATCTTCCCCAGTGATGAAGCCATAACCTTTCTTTGAATCAAACCACTTTACTTTACCTTTCACTTTGTTACCTCCAAATTTCTACCGTGCCACCCATTGCAGCATACGGAATGTGTTCCAAAGCTATTATAATACAAAAAGGATAGAAATGCAAGTTAATTTTTTATAAACAAAAGATGAAATATAAGTAAATCTAACGCAAAGATAATTAGCTACAAGTTTTTAAAAAAATATACAAGAAAAGACTTGACAAGTTAAAAAATAATTGTTAAATTTATTCTGGAATGAAGTTTTACTTATTTTTAAATATAATTAAGTTATTATGATTTCAAGGCGATAGCTCTTATTATTACCCTAAGTGAGATTGATTGAAAAACCAAGGAGGAAAATGAATGATCGACGTAGGAGACTTAAGAAAAGGAAATTTCATCGTTTACCAAAACGAAGTTTATCGTGTAGTTGAAGCCAATAAACATTTTATGGGAAGAGGTAGTGGTTTAATTAGAACCCGTTTAAAAAACGTCATGACAGGCTTGATAAAAGAGGTTAGTTTTTCTAGCGGTGAAAAGGTTCAGGAAGCTGATATAAGTTTTAGGAAAGCCCAGTTTTTATATAATGATGGTGATCATTATTACTTTATGCTACTCGATACATATGAACAATATTCTTTACCTGCTCAAGAATTAGAAGAAGAAAAATATTATTTAACCGAAAATTTGGAAGTTGATCTAATCTTCTTTAACGGGAATCCTATTTCCATTCAACTTCCCACCGTTGTGATTCTAACCGTTACAGACACTGAGCCTAACTTCAAAGGAAACACCGTGTCAGGTGGGGGCAAACCAGCAACGTTAGAAACTGGCCTGAAAACCACTGTTCCTTTTTTTGTGGAAAGAGGCCAAAAAATAAAAGTAGACACTCGCACTGGAGATTACCTAGAAAGAGCATAAAAAACGTATATATTAAAGGCTCGATGTATTTTTATCGAGCCTTATTATTTTTCTTGGGGTTGATATTCATGTTTGCCTTCGGATGTATAAGATTCTTCAATTTCTTTTTCTACATCGTTAATTTGAATTTGCTTTTTCTGCAGAGAATTCAGAATTTTGATCTCTCTAATTACAAAAAATAATGTCAACAATGCTGATAAAACATCAGAAATAGGAAATGTGTACCAAATGCCCATTAATCCAAAAAAGTGTGACATAACAAAAACCATCGGAATAAATATTAATATTTGTCTTGACATTGACAATAACAACGCCGGACCAGCTCTACCGATAGCTTGGAATAAAGCAGATCCTACAACTTGAAAACCTACAACCCATATAAACATCGCGTCTATCCTTAAAGCAGGAATACCTTCGGTAATCAAAGATGGATCCGTTGAAAATATAGAAAGCAGAAATTCTGGAAATAATTGAACCAATAGGAACGAAACTATGGACCATGTAAGAGCCGCAGTTGTAGCTTTTTTCAAAACTTCTTTTACTCTGTCATATCTTTTGGCTCCATAGTTATAACCAGCTATTGGTAAAAAACCTTGGGCGATACCAAACATAGGCATAAAAAAGAACATAAAGAGTCTATTTATTACCCCAAAAATTGCTATATGCAGAGAACTCCCGTACGTCCCTAGCAAATTGTTTAAAACTATTGCTAGTAAACTTCCAGCAACTTGCCTAACAAAAGCAGAAGCTCCAACCGCTAGTGTTTCAGACATGATATGCCTATCTAATATGAAATTCTTTCTATGAAATTTCAATGAACTTTTACCACTGAAAAAGTAATATCCTATATAAACAACACCGACAAACTGAGAAAGAACAGTAGCTACTGCTGCGCCTTTTACTTCCATATTTAATCCAAATATAAAAATAGGATCAAGAATAATGTTTAATATCCCTGGAATGATCATAGCGATCATGGCATATTTCGCATTACCTTCTGCTCTCATAACATTATGACTCGCCATTGCAATTGAAAAGAATATTGCTCCATACAAGATTACACTCATGTAATCTTCTGAGTAAGAAAGGATATCAGGAGTAGCGCCAAAGAGAACTAAAATAGGATCTAGGAAGATAGTCCCCAATATAGATAGACCTATACTTAAAACGAATATAGCAGAAAAAATATTCCCTAAAGCCTTTTCTGCACGCTCAACATCTTTGGCTCCTAAACTTCGGGATATTAATGTCCCCCCACCGATTCCTATCATTCCAGCAGTAGCCATAATGATCATTTGAATTGGAAAGGCAACAGATACTCCGGCTATTCCAAGTGTACCAACACCTCTTGCAATGTATATAGTATCGACAAAATTGTATAATGCTTGCACCAACATGGCAGCTATAGCTGGTAATGATAGTTCCATTAATAACTGCCCTATCTTCTTGTTTTCAAGCTTATTGGTATTTTCGTCCAATTACGACACCTCCTCATGATTTTTAGCTTTGTATCTTAGTATATTATCAAGCATTTTATTCAATATATCCTGAACCATTTCTTTTTCTTCAACTGAAAGATTATCTGTTAAAATTTCCTCCCAATAGTTATTCAACTTTTCCATTTCGGTATAGATATTGTAAGCTTTATCAGTCAAGAATATCCTATTTATCCTATGATCGTTATCATCGATTTTTTTCGTAATATAACCATTTTTTATAAGCTTCTTGATCGCTCTAGCGGTAGTGGCTTTATCAAAATTTAAATGTTCATTCAACTCTTCTTGGCTTATTCCATCTCCATTTTTAAGTAAGTATATAAGAAAGTAAAATTGACCTCTTCCAATGTCATACCTTTGAAGTTCTTTTTTCATCATCGAATTCATCGTTCTGAATAAACAGGATATCTTGCTAATAACTGATGTATCTTGTTCAGAGTTAAACAACTTTTGATTTTCGCCTCCTTTTAAAATCTTATTTTTTAATGTCTTTAGAAACTCTAAAACATGTTTTAGCGCCCCTTTACCCCACTTCCCACCCGTCTAAGGAAAGGGAGAGCTTGGTATCTTCGCCCTACTACCCACCCATAAGGAAGGAAAGTTAACTAAAATAATTATAAAAAAAAATTGTTGCATATACAACCATTTTCCCGTTAAAATTTGGTTGCATGTGCAACTAATATTTTCTCTTTTTATATTTCACTGCCAAGCTTTTTTCCCTTTCCATCTGCCCTTTTTATAAAAATAAAAAAGAATAAGAGATTCTGCAATATCGCCAAACATATAAGAAAGCCATACCCATGTTAAGGACTGATTAAAAATATTAATAGCTACGATTAAAATGCATAATTGTATACCCCACCTTGAAATAATGCTGGATAAAAGAAACGGAAAGTTGTATCCCGACCCAGAAAAAGCACTCGCAAGACCAAATCCATATCCTAGTATCACTAAACCCACTGATCCATACTTTAAAAATTCTGTTCCATATTTAATTACAATAGGATCGTTTGTGAAGAGAGAGATCACATTTTCACCAAATCCAAAAGCCATTAGAATGAAAAATAACATTACAGCTGAACCCAGTATTCCCGTTAGATTTGCGGCTTTTTCCGATCTTCTTATATCTCCTGCTCCGATTGTTTGACCAACAACAGAAGATGCCCCCATAGTGAGGCCAAATAAAGGAACAAAGGCAAAGCCAAATATCCTGCCAGCGATCCCATTTGCTGCGATAGCCTCATTACCAAAAAGTGAGACAAAACCTAATATAACCACATTTGATAGATTCCTAAAAAATATTTCTATACCGTTGGGTAGCCCTATAGTTATTAACTTGATATCAATATCTTTATTTAGTCTAAATAAACCTTTTATACGAGGTTTTGCTTCGTGTGTCCTGGTAAAAAGTATTAAAAAACCGATAAGAAAAGCTATGGTCTGGGAAACGACGGTTGCTATTGCGGCACCAAAAACTCCAAAACCCAAGCCCGGTAAGTTAATAAAAGGCACTGTTTCAAAGATAAAAATCGGATCAAGAAAAAGGTTCAGTATGCTAACCGTTATCATGATAATCATAGGAGTTTTAGCATCGCCCAAACATCTAAAAACGGTGTTTATCGAGTAAGAAGAGAACATTATTGGTAAAAAGAATAATCTTAAATAACCATAAGCTAAACCGTAGTCTACAACAGTTTCATCTACAAAAAGAGACATTAATGGTTCTAAAAATATTGCCATAAAAGTTGCAGCTATTAATGCAACCAAAAATTTGAAACTTATCGTTTGTTCAATTGATCTCGCAGTTTGGTGATAATCTTTTTTACCGTAAGCTTGAGACACCAATGAGATTGAACTTACACCAATAATCTCATTTAATGAATCTACCATCCAAAATATAGTTGAAAAAACTGTTACCCCTGCTATCGCCTCACTGGAAATCATACCAATCCAAAAGATATCCACTAAATCGTAAACCATTTGGGCTGCCATACCAACCATTGTGGGCAAGGCCATCAACAAAATATTCTTAATTATACTACCCTTTGTTAGATCTTTTTCCATAAATTCCTCCCATAAACATTAAAATAATTTTATTAATAGCGTCTTTCGCCCCGCTTCCCACCCAAAAAATTAAAGGAGTCTTTGCTCTTAAAAATACTTTTTAAGAGCCTTTGAATATTTTACCATTTATGTTTAAATAACTCAACCTTGTAAATTGTCAGTTTGATTTTCCAAGAATATGATATACTATATTAGATATTTCATTTTGATGATGGTTAAATCCAGGAAACCTAAAAAATTCCTTTATATTTTAATAATAGGTACTTTAATCAATTTTTAGAGTTTCTAAATATGGTAATTTCATAATTTCGGGAGGAATAAAATGGAAAATAATCCTTCAATTCAAATGGAAAAGTTAATTAGAGAGATTTGTTCAAAAGTTAAAAGTGAAGGAAGGAAAGTTTTAAAAGAATTCAACATTTCTCCAGCTCAGTTTGATGTTTTGCAAACCGTTTATTTTAAAGGTCCTAAAATGCTCAGTGATATCAGTAAAAGATTGGGAGTAACTAAAAGCACAACAACAGGACTCATTAGAAGATTGGAGATTGCAGGATATTTGGTTAGAGAAAAATCCAAGAAGGATAAAAGGGTATACGTTGTCCAAATAACTCAAGAAGGAACTAATATAATAGAAAACGTGATAAAAAACAGGGTAAAATTAATGGAAAAAGTATATGAAAAATTGGGAGAAAAAGAAAGAAGCATAGAAATATTAAGTGAGATCAACAAGATTTTGAATGAAAAACGGGGTGAGATTTAACAGTGTATAGAAAGTTGATATTGCTTCTTTTATTAATCTTTACCACATTACTTTTTTCTTATACAATAAATATAACAGCATTAACTGGTAGTGAGATTTATTTTGATTCTAAATTTATGGGGACTGTTACCGAAACACCTTTTACAATCGAAGTACCTGATGATAAGTCCGGTTATCTAGAAATAAAAAAACTGGGATACAGTGATTTTATTGCCTATATAGAGATTTTAGGAAACGAATCGCAAATTACAGCCGAACAAGTACCTTTAGCTAAACTTATTTTTGATATCAACGTTGATTCTGCCAATATAAAATACACCTTTTTAAACAAAAATTACAATAAACTTTTAGCCACATCTAATGAAATTGATATTCCCTACAACTTAGAAAAAATAATTATAGAAAAAGACGGATTTTTTGCTAAAGAGATAAACCTTGAACTGAAACCATTTGATAAGAAAAATTTAAGTATAACTTTAATTCCGTTTGATGAAATACTGCTCGAATCAAATCCTCCTCAAGCAAACGTTTTTGTAGATGGAAAGTTAATTGGAAAAACGCCTATTACCATAAAAAGAGATAATTTCGATATAATTTCGTTGGAAAAAGAAGGTTATTTAGTCAAGACATTAAAAGATTTACCTCAAGATGATAGAATATTAGTCGAATTAGAAAAAGGAATAGAACTTTTTGTTGATAGCGAACCAAAAGATGTGGGCGTATTTTTGGATAATGAATATATAGGAAGTACTCCGATGAACGGTTTATTCCCTACTGGAACATATAATTTAACATTATCTAAATTAGGATATGTGTCCAAAAATTTGATGATTGAATTAACCCAAAACGGTTTGAATAAATATTATGTTGAGCTCAATCCACTTTTAAATACAATAAATTTTCTGAATTCTGGAAATTATGAATTCAATATCGATGGAAAATACATAGGAAAAGGAATTGATTCGATTATTTTGGATGATTCACCACATTTTGTTAGGATTATATCAGGAAAGAAAAGTTTAGAATTTCCAATTTATAGGGATTTTTATTACAAAATGGAAAGTATAGATTTAAATAAGCTTAGCACAGTAAATGTTTATGCTATACCCAATACAAATGTGAGCTTTCTTGGAGAAACCCAAAAGACTCCTGCATTTTTTCTTTACAATATATTAAACAATCCCCAGTTTGTAAACGTAAGAACATTAAATAGAACGTATAGTATACTTTTGGAACCTTCTGAAAGTGTCGATATTTATACCGGAAGTGATTTTGGTAATCTATTTATTACTACAAACGTTAAAGATCCTCTTATTTACATTGATGGTCAATATTTGAATTATAAGGATTGCTTTGGTTACCCATTAAAATCCGGAGTTTATATGGTAGAGGTTAGGAAGTTCAATGAAATTAAACAACAGAAAGTAACAATAAACCCAGGTAAAAAAAGTTTCGTACATTTTGAATTTGATTCCCCTGTACCTGTAAAGGTAAATTTTACAGGCGAGAAGTATAGTATCAATGGCGAAGAATATACTAACACGCAGAAAACTTTCTATTTACCGTCAGGACCAACTTTGTTTTCAAATGGAGAAATGTCTGTAGTAATTTTCGTAAACGAACCTATGTACGTTGATCTAGACAAACTTTTTGGAGGGTTATAAATATGTCGAAAAAAATAGTTTTATTTTTGTTTTTTACTTTTATTTCATTGAGTTTGTTATCCCAAACCAACATAGTAGATTTACAACCATCCTCACCGATCTATCCTCAAGTGGTCAGAATGGTTGAATCAGGAATTATGTATTTGGACAATCAAGGACGTTTCAGAGGTTCTCAGCAAGTTTTAAGATATGATTTGGCAGAGTTTGGCTCAAATATGCTTGATTATGTAGATGGACTTTATGGTCAAAAACTTGAAGAAATAAGTAATAGATTGCTTAATCTCGAAAATCTGAATGCCGAAAAAAGATTGTACAATTTAGAAAGTACCGTTTTTGCCCACGATGACCGACTATCTTATCTGGACTCCTCTATCCAAAATTTAGGGAAAAATGTTTCAGATATTTTAGCGGTAATTGATCCTAGTCAACCAATTAACGAAGACAACGTTATTTTCCAAGAGATCTCTCAAGGAGCAATTGATATTGCAAAAAAAACTGCACAAGATGAAGTTCAAATGATTGCTGACTCTTCAATGGCATCCTTGACAATTTTTCAAGAACGCCTCAATCATTTCGAACAAGAGGTAATGAACTTAAACGCTAAATACGATCAAACTATTGAAAGTTTGGAATCTGTATTGATAGATTCAACTCAGTCAAATAAAGAAGAATTAAAAAATTATATAGACATGAGATTAAATCTCGAAATAGATGGGTTGAAAACCTCTTTGACAAACATCGCTAAAAACGAAGTTTATCTTTATAACGACACATTGTCAGCTACATTGAATAATCTTGAGCAAAGGATTGTAAGGATAGAAAGTGAGATACTTCCATATAAAAATAGTTATAATGAACTGAATAAAAAGATTAATGAAAACGAGGCTAAGTTGAATTTCATCTTATCAAACGTTTCAACAAGTATTTCAACAGAAACATTAAACGATGAATTGTTGTTGGGAATAAGAGCCGATATCGAAGGAATGAAAGTAAAAACTAATAATCTCTCGAACGATCTATCTGTATTATATGATCAAGTGGCTTCAAACCAATCTTACATAGAAACTTTCGATGCAAGGCATGCCTACTACAACTCTAAAATATTAGATTTGCAAAATAAATATAACACTCTTTCTGAACAAATAATAATTCAGAACAAAAAATTGGACAATATAATTTTTGAATTATCAAAACTCACACCAACGTCATCAGAGATGGTTGATTCCCAATATACTCTGGATATAAAAAATTTGCAAGAAAGAGTTTCGAGCTTAGAAAGAACGATTGGTACTTATTATGATCAAATTGGTGAACTGACTGTATATGCTACGATGTTCGAAGAATTTAAAAATAATTTGGACGAACTTTATTTGGCATTAGAAAAAAATAACGGTGATATTCAAAATTTAAAAGAGAAAACAGAAGTGTTAGATGCTCAAATATCCTCTTTAGCAACCTTGACTAATTTAAATAAAGATACATTATCACAAATAGGGGATATAACAAAAATTGCTGAAACAGTTGATTATTTGAATGATAACTACCAAAATCTGAATAGAACTAATGCGCAGTTACAAAATGATATAATACAGGTACAGAATAGATTATCCAATATTGAAAATACTTTGAACAATTTTCAAATAACTTCCTCTGAGATAGAAGAGCTTAAAAATTCTTATAATTCTTTACTTGAAAAATACTATGAAATTAAAAGTGAGACTGAATATTTGAACGATCCTATGATGTTAAAAAACGATCTAAAGGCAGAATTATCTCAACAGTTAGCAACGGAGTTAGTTTCCCTTGAAAAAGAATTAAACAATATCGAAAATAAACTTTCAAGTGTTGAATCAAGGATTTCTAACATTGAAAAAACAGTTTTTCTTCACGATGAAAGCATTGCTACACTTTCACAAAAAACCGATGAGAACGTAAAAAAAATAGGCAATTTAGAAAATTCAATAGAAGAAATAGAAAAACCAAATCAAACTTATATTTCATCTATAATTGTAGGACTTGTTGGAGTATTGGTTGGTGCAGGAATTGTTTTATTATTCCAATAATTACAGGAGGAAAGAATGGTTTACGGAATAGCTTTAGGAAGTGGCGGTGCAAGAGGGGCTGCTCACGTTGCCTTAATAGATGAACTGAAAGAAAGAGCGATAAAAGTCGAAGTAGTAACAGGGTCCAGTGTAGGTGCTTTAGTTGGGGCCCTCTATGCTTTAAATCCTGATGTAGAGCTATTTAAAATATTCAAAGACTTGACACTTAAAAAGAAAAAAATGATAGATTCGCAGTTTAGAACTCTAAACAACAGAATTACTAATTTCCCTAAAATGGTTGCAGGCAAGAGCTTTTTAAAAAATGATTTCGTTTACGATATTTACAAACAGTTGTATGGACGTAAACGCTTCTCTGATTGTAAGATAAAACTGGGAATCGTTTCATATGATTTAGAAAGCGGAGAAGAAGTTGAGATCACAGAAGGGTACATAATCGATGCTGTTATGGCTTCTTCAAGTGTTCCTGGAGTTTTTCCGCCTTTAAGGTTAGGGGGCATGAGCCTTTTGGATGGAGGTGTTTTAACTCCTGTTCCAGTAAAATTAGCTAAAAAGCTAGGAGCAGATTATATAATAGCAAGTAATTTAAATGGCGAGGTTAAGAACGATTTTAAATTTAACGACGGATTGGATTATATTATTTCCATAGAAGATTTTAAAAATGATTTGATGGTTAACTATGAAATAAATAAAGCAGAAGAAGTTTACACATTCCCGATAGAGTATTCATGGGAGGGTTTTTCTTATTTTAATGAAATATACCAAAATGCTAAAAACTTTTTAAAATCTATGCAAAATAAAGTGAGGGAGTAACGTTGAACTTAGTAATGGGAGGATTTTTTGAAGGTTTTTATTGGGAATCTGGCGTCTTAGAGTCTATAGCAAAAAAAGAAAAAGTCTTAAACCTATATACCTCTAGTTTAGGTAGTTTAAGAGGTTTATTTTATTCTATGTACGGGGTGAACTTTTTCGGCCGTTTAAAAGATTTCATATACGAAAAAAACAACCCTTTACGTGAAGTAATTACCAATACGGAATTATACAACAGTAGATACGCTCAAACAACGGCATTGATAAGATTGGGAAGAGGAAAAATGTCCCTTTACAATCCAGATTCTTTAAAAAAGTTTTTGGAAGATTATTTTGGTGATCAAACGCTTTCTTCACTTGAAGCAAATGTAAGTTTCGAAGTCTTCGAGCTAAAAAAAAGAGAAGTAATTATACTGGAGAACGAAACAAGAATTGTTGATATGTTAATGATGGAATTAGCTTTTCCACCTTATTATAGTTACTATGAATTTCAAGGTGGATTTTTTATTCCAACCTCATATATATCGTTTATTCCTCAAAAATTTCCTAAAGATGCAGTAATAATATCTTTTGATCCTGCTTTAACTTATCCATATCCAAAAAATACCGTCGAAATTCTTTTAAAAACTTCTTACTCTAGAACATTAAAAAATTATCGTTTATTGACTGAAGGTTTTAATACTATTGAGCCACAAAAACAATTGAAAGATTATTTTAATATGTCGGCTTTTTTTGATGGTCAAAATCAAGCTAATAATTTTTTGGAGGCCAAAAAATGAAGCGTTTTACTGTATTTTTTTTAACGCTTATATTAACAAATTTGATCATTTATTCTGCGCAAATAAATGTAAGAGCAGATGAAGTAAAAGGGGAAGAAAGTAGGTATATACTGAAAAATAATGTCCTTATACAGAAAGAAGATCTTTCTATTTCAACGGATTTTGCCACCATCACACTCGTTGACGACGAGTGGCGAGATGTAAACACCGACAAGGTTTATATAACAGGTGACACGTTTGAAGCCACATCCACTTCTATGAGCTTTGACCTTCAGACTGAAAAAGGAACACTTTCAGGGAATGTTTTAGCTAAGATTTTTTTGGAAGAATCAGAGATTGAAATAGATTCTAACGAACTACTTATAGATAACAATAACAAAAGATACGAAGGAAGCTCTGAAAATCAGGTTTTTATTAAAAAAGAAGATTATATAATAAACGCAAAATCCTTTGTTTTTGTTGAAAACGAAAACTTGCTCACGCTTTCTGAAAATGTCCATATCATAAATTCTGTAAAAAAAATTGATATGACATCAACATATGCCACTTTCAATACGCAAACCAACGATATAGAGGCTCAGGCGGTTAATTTAATTTTGGAAGTAGCAGAAGAGGAGGAATGATCATGAAGAAGATTTTTGTTGTTTTTTTCTTACTTTCTCTCTTTGTTCCTATTTATTCTCAAACATATTACGACTTAGGTTTTTCTTTGCTGAATCCTGATGAGTTCAAATTTGCTTTAAGAAGTGGTTTGGAATCAGATTCTTTCAATTTTGATTTTGACCTTAGCCCAACTTTTGAAGAAAAAACGTTGTCTCTAACTATGATTAGTGATATTTCTGCTAAAATTTTCGATATAAATTCGAACACTTTTTTAGATGGGGGTTTATTATGGGGGTATAGTGAAGACTCTTCATGGAATTTTGCATATGGTGGGCTTAATTTTAACTTCAATAACATCTATGGAAAATTGTACGTGGGTTATCCATTCAACAATACCGATAACCTCATGAACTATTTCGCTATAAAATTCGGTTATGTAGTTCCAAAACCTGCTGACTTTATTGATGATTTAAAATTGGAGTTGAGGGTAATAAATGGAAGAATTGACTTTTCAATCTTTTTAGTAGAACCTTTATGAAATGAATAAAAAGCAAGGTTTCCTACTATTAGAGAGTGTATTTGAAATTTTTATTGTTTCTTTAACAATGTTGATTGTAATAGGCACTTTTTCTGGTACTATTAACATTTTAAAAAGTTCACTGGAGGAAATGGTTAATTTAAACCTTATTTCCAACGCTGTTATGGAAGTAATATTTGTTGCAAAAAGTGAGATGATTAATGTGACTTCTTATGATTCTTCAGCAGCTGTCTGGGGGATTTCATCTGACGATAAAAGAGTTGGTCTTTCCTACAATAAAAGTGAACAAAAGATTTTCCGAGACATATACACATTAATTTCAGGAAATATAACCGCTTTTTCATACGATGGAAAATTTTTAAAGGTAACATGGAATAACGAATACGAGTTAAAACTTTTCATTCCATTTTATTTAGAACTCCAATAGAAACATACTTATGGGTGGAGAAGGAGGGTAAACCCTTATCCCCTTTTCCTTAGACGGGTGGGGAGCGGGGTGAAAGGGCGCTAAATAACGATAAAACTTAGGAGGAAATCATTAATCAATGGCAAATGAAATAATCGAAACCTACAAAATTTTAGAAGAAAGAATAAAGTCAGAGAACATTCAAATATACTTTGATATGTTAGATTCTCCTTATCCCTCTTTTAAATCCAAAGCTATTCAGGAACTAACAAAACAAAAAATTGATGCCCCAAGGATTAAAGAATACTTAAAAGATCCCGATAAAAATGTCAGATTTTCTGCATATAGGTACTTAGATAAAATGGGTTTTTTGGATGAGAATACTATAAAAGAGGCTTTGAAAGACATTTCAGCAAACATTAGAAAAGAAGCAATTATTAGTTACATTCAAATGGGTATAAAACCAATAGAATTCATTTTGGAGTTTACCGAAGATCCTGATCCAATGGTTAGATATCAACTGATATCCACATTTTTGGAATTCTACCCAGAAGATTCAGAAAAGATTATTAGTAAAATGAAAAATGATCCCTACGTTAAGATAAAACAACTGATTTCAGCTTTGGAGAACATCTCTGAAACCTTAAAATCCGAACAAGTAGATAAAAGCGTTAAGGTTATGGCGCTAAGAAGATTTTATGAAAGAGAAGATGCCTATACCTTTTTTAACTCCTTAAAAGAAACTTATTTTGATTGCAACAATGAAACAAAAGGTATAATAATAAAATTCTTTTCGGGTTTACCGTGTGAAGTTATAAATAAATTCATCGAAAAAATCGTGCAGGAAGAAAAAGATATCCACATACTTCAGCTTGCTGCAAATACCTCAAAGAAAGTTTGTGGAATTGATTCTATTCCTACCTGGTTGATCGACCAATTGGTGAACAGTGAAGAGGCAAAAATCGTTAAGTTTGGATTGAAATTAGCTACTGAAAAGGAAGATATGAGTTATGTGGATTTTTGTAGAGACTTATTATCTGCCGTAGACGATGACTTAGTCATCGGTGCAAGTGACTATCTCATTTATTTTCAAGACTATATGCTTAAAGATTACGTTCCTAACTTTCTAAATTCATTATCCTCCAAACGAATAAGGGAAGGGTTGAAAATAATAAGAAAATTAAAATTAGATAATTTTATAGAAGATATATCATTAATCGCTCTCAACAAAATGTATCCTATTTCCCTAAGAAAAGCCGCCGTTAATCTACTGAAATTTTTTAAAGCAAAAGATTATTGGGAAATCCCAAATCAAATACTTAAAGACCCTTATGAAAACGGTAATTTAAAACTTGCTGCGTTAAATGCACTTCTACGTCTAAATGCGGAGATGGTAGTAAATTTTTAAAAAGATAATGACCGCAGTTTTTGAACCTCACTGCCTGGTTTGTGAAAAAGCGGTAGACTTTGGAGAACTTATTTGCGACAATTGCAGAGGGAATCTCCACTCACCTTCTCTTTCAGAAGGTGATTTTAAAATTTATCATTATGGAAAATACGAATATCCTTTGTCCAACTTAATAAAAGAGTTCAAATACCATTCACATCCAAAAATTGCCCAAATTTTTGGAAATATGCTAGCAAAGTTTTTTATAGATTTAAAATTTCCAGACCTCAATTATACTGTCTCATATGTACCTTCAAATTACTCAAGTATTTATGAAAAAGGTTTTGTACCTGCTCACTTAATTGCTCACCATTTTTCTGACCTCTTAGGCTTCCCCTTAATAAATCTCTTTTCTTCAAAAACTCATAAAAGACAAGCTCAATTGGATTTTAGAAAGAGAAATGAAAACGTTAAAAACAAGATAAAATTGCTCCAGGATCCCCCAAAGAACATTATTATTATTGATGATGTGTACACTACGGGGGCTTCGATGAACGAGGTGGGTAATTTGCTCATTAATAAATGTGATGTTTTAATTGGTATTACAGTAGCAAAGGCTTATAGGTATTCTTTTAATAGTTCTTTATAGTTTTTTATATCACATATCGCTCCCACATATTTTAACTTTTCTGCTGAAAAGGCATTCCCCAACCTGGCGGCTTTTATAACATCTAAACCTATAATCGTTCCTATGTACAAACCTGACCAAAATGCATCCCCTGCTCCCGTTGTGTCTATTACCTCTTTTGCATAAGAGTCAAAATAAGTAATTTGTTTACCGTCCGAAAATACAAATCCCTTTTCACCTAATGTAAGAATTACATTTTTAACTCCTAGCTCATGGAAATAATTTATGTATTCTTCTTCATTTTTATTTTCCTTGAAAATATGTATACAATCATCTAGAGAGGGTTTGATAAAATCCACGTAAGGCATAATCAATTTTAGAACATCTTCTATTTCTAAAGATGTTTTCCACAATATCTCTCTATAATTGGGATCAAATCCTATCAAAACATTATTCTTTTTGGCAATTTTTAACAATTTGAGTGTATTTTTTAAGTTATTATCAGAAGATAACGACCAAGAAGAAAAGTGAAAGATATTTGCTTTTTTTACAATATCAAAATATGAATCAGTAATATCTAAATTTAAAGAGGCAGATCTCAATGGATAAAATTCGGGTGATGTTTTAGACTTCAAAACATAAACAATATCTGTAGAAAATCGTTCATCTTGTAATATACCCTGTACTTCCACATTATAATTATTTAATTGCTCAAGGATAAAATCTCCAAAAGGATCCTTACCTATCCTCGAAATCATAGCAGATTTGAAACCTTGTTTAGAGATGTTAACAGCTATGTTACTTGGTGAGCCTCCTAAAAATTTGTCAAAGGAAGTTGCATTTTTTAATCCTTTTACATAATCTTTAGAGATGAAGTCTATTAACACTTCACCAAACGAAACAAAATTAACCACAATATTCCACCTTCTTTCCTTCACCTTAGTTTAGTTCGACCTTTGCCCCGTTCCCCATCGTATCTCTGAAAAATTCTTTTATTTCGCATAAGGTTATTTTTTATCTTCAGTTTTCAGATAATGCAAAAGAATAGTATCTTCACTTAATTTTTTAAAATCATTTAGCTTGAAATTATATTTATCATTCACGTATTTGAAAATTGATAGATCACCTTGAATAATTACCGGTTCGATAGTTAAAAAAATTTCATCAATTAAATTTTTTTCTAAAAACAAGGAGTTTATTGTAGAACCCCCTATTAATGCAACTTCAGTGTATCCTTTCTGCTCTAGTTTATCCAATAATATCTCTGGAGGATTGTCAGTAAAGTATAGATATTTGTCATATTTCAACTCAACTTCCTTATATTTTTCAGGATTTCCTGTCAACACAATATTGATTCTTTTTTTTAAAGGAGATCCTATCTCTTCAAATGTTTTTCTCCCCATAAGTACGATGCCAATATCTTTTGTTATATTATAAAAATGTTCCTTATCTTCAGCTGAGGTCCAACTTCTTTGTGAATCATCTGTCATTCGAATTTTTCCATTGATACTTTGAACTATTATTAACTTTACTCTCATATAATTAATCCTCCCTAAACTTCTATTCTTTTATAATTAATAATCTTAGGAATAGTAAAACTCCTTTAACGTTTTAAGCTAAGTAGATTAGTTCGAAATGTTAAATTATTTTTGTTTTTTCAATAAGATTTATAACAGAATTTATCATTTTCAAAGAAAACTAAGATTTTTGGCTCTAATCGCTTTTAGTCGGATTTAATCAGTTCTAATAGCTTCTAATCCTAAATAATTCCCTTTTGAGATGAAAGTTACATGTGATAAAATATAAAATGATCAATTTGTTTATTTAATTTATTATATCATATCAGGAGGTGGCAGTAGTATGAAAAAAGTAGTTGTTTTATTTGCTATATTGACAATGGTTTTGAGCGCTTTTTCTATTACCATAACGATAGCGGCTGGTGCAGTAGGAAAGGAATTGGAAGTTCTCTATGAACAGGTGGAGATCTTTAGTAAAGAGAATCCAGACATAACTGTAAATGTGCTTCCAATGCCCAACAGTTCTACGGATAGGCACGATCTTTACGTTACTTACTTAGCTTCAGGTACACCGGATCCAGATGTATTAATGCTTGACGTTATCTGGCCAGCAGAATTTGCTCCATTCTTAGTAGATTTGACGGATGACTATGATTATTTTGGACTTGATGGATTTTTCCCTGGAACTGTTGCTTCGAATATCGTAGATGGAAGTTTGGTATCCGTACCATGGTTTACTGATGCTGGTATTCTTTATTACCGAAAAGATTTGTTGGAAAAATATGGTTATGATGTTCCAGAAACCTGGGATGAACTGTACACAGCTGCAAAAGATATCTCCGAGAAAGAAGGAATTGAAGGTTTCGTATGGCAAGGAGCCAGGTATGAAGGTTTAACCTGTGACGTTATGGAATTCGTTCACAGTTTCGGTGGAGAGATAATGAAAGAGGGAGAAGTTGTCGTTGATGATCCTGAATATTACGATAACAATGTTGCAGCAATAACTTTCATGGACAAATTGATAGAAGATGGCGTAAGTCCAGCGGGAGTAACTACCTACATGGAGGAAGAAGGTAGAAGAGTTTTCCAAAACGGCGATGCCGTGTTTATGAGAAACTGGCCATACGCATGGCCTTTAGTTAACGCTCCTGAGTCACCTGTTGCTGGAAAAGTTGGTATAACGGTTCTTCCAAAAGGACCCGAACCAGATGGAAGAAATTCTGCTACGTTGGGTGGATGGAACCTTGGTATAAATGCAAACTCTTCGCCAGCTGAGATAGAAGCTTCTAAAAAATTGGTCAAATTCTTGGTTAGTAAAGAACAACAAGTTTACAAAGCCGTTCATGCTGGTCAAACACCAACTTTGATCGAGGCATACAATGATCCAAGAACTATTGAAGCGAATGATTTCTATGCTGATCTTCTAGATGTTTTCTTGAATGCTGAACCAAGACCAATTTCTCCAATATATGCTGAAATTTCTTACGAGATACAAGTTGCTGTTCACGAAGTTCTAACACAGCAAGCTGAACCCGAAGAAGCCTTAAACAACTTAGCAGAAAATCTCAAAGCTATAGTTGAATAAAAACAAAGAATTTGATATAATTTTTCATAGGTGGGCGGTAAACGGAGTTCCTCCGTCTACCGCCTTTCTGTATAATATAGTAGATTATAATTAGGGGGTGCGTCAATGAAAGTGAAAGGTACGTATAAAAGATCCGATATCTGGCTTGCATTTTGGCTCATTATTCCAACTTTAATTGCTATCGGTATTACCGCCTTTTATCCTTTAGGACAAACTCTTTATGATAGTTTCTTCAAATGGTCTCTTAGACCAGGATTTGAAAGAGAGTTTGTAGGATTTCAAAATTATATCAATTTGTTTCAAGATCCGAGATTTTTGAGTTCTTTATGGAACACTATATATTTTACTTTTTTTTCTGTACTTATAGAATTCCTTTTGGGATTAGTAACAGCGTTAATATTGAATGCAGACTTTAAATTGAGAGGTTTGGTAAGAGCAGCAGTTTTAATTCCATGGGCAATACCTACAGCGGTCTCTTCCCAAATGTGGAAATGGATGTATAATGACCAATATGGTGTAATAAGTTTAATGCTATATAATCTAGGAATACTCGAGGAAGGTACCCCCATTCTAGGAACTCCAGGTATGGCTATGACTGCGATTATAGGCGTTGATGTCTGGAAAACTACTCCATTTGTTGCTCTCTTACTCCTTGCAGGACTTCAAACCATACCCAATGAGTTATACGAAGCAGCTAGAATTGATGGCGCCAGTATATGGAAGCAATTTACTTCTATCACTTTGCCTGTATTAAGGCCTACGATTGGTGTAACGTTAATATTCAGAACTTTGGACGCTTTGAGGGTTTTCGATATCGTTTACATCATGACACAGGGTGCAGTGGGAACTGAAACTTTGGCAGTTTACAATAGGTCACTTTTAATGGATAATATATTCTCTCCAAGAGGTTTGTTTGGCTACGGCTCTGCATTATCGGTCGTAATATTTTTAATAATTGGAATATTTACAATAATTTATATGCGCTCGTTGAACATTAAATTAGATTGAGGAGGGCAAAAACATGAGATGGGGAATGCGAGCAAAAAGAAATACTCAACGTACAATTTTATATATTCTGGTTATATTGATGGTTATCTTTTACATTTTCCCTTTCTATTGGGCAATCAAAAGTTCTTTTACTGCCGATCAATACCTTTTTACAAAAAACATTACGCTTTGGCCACAAGGTTTCACCTTTGAAAACTATATAAAAGTTTTCACAGAGAGACCTTTCGGATTAAATATATTAAACTCTATAATAGTGGCCGGAGCCACGACTATTTTCTCCATAATCGTTGGTTCTTTTGCAGCTTACGCAATAGCTCGCTTAAAGATTCCTGGGAAAGGACCTTTGATGTTACTAATACTTGCAGTAAGTATGTTCCCTCAAGTTTCTATATTGGGTGGTCTTTTTCAGTTGCTCAGAAATTTAGGATTGATAAACACTTATCCTGGCTTGATAATACCATATATCGCTCTGAATTTACCTTTAACAACTTGGATATTACAAAATTTCTTCAGAGAGCTTCCTAAAGAGATAGAAGAATCTGCGTATATAGACGGATGTTCTAAATTTGAAACTTTGTGGAGAATTGTTTTGCCTCTTTCTGCCCCAGGGTTGGTCACGACTGGTTTGTTAGCTTTTATTCAAGCTTGGAATGAATTCTTATTTGCTTTAACTTTCATGCAAACCCCGGAAAAATACACAGTTCCAGTTGCGATTGCTATGTTTACGGGTAAAACCTTCTACGAAGTTCCGTGGGGGCAACTGATGGCTGCGTCAGTAATAGTTACAATGCCATTGGTTATTTTGGTTTTAGTGTTCCAAAATAGGATAGTTCAAGGTTTAACAGCCGGAAGCGTAAAAGGATGATGTAGAATGAAAGTTTTGTTTGGCACAGATGGCATTAGAGAGGTCGTTAATGAAAAGTTGACTATTGATTTGGCAATGAAACTTGGAAATTCACTTGCAAGTTTGTTTGGTTCGGAGTATAAAAAATTGTATATCGCAAGAGATACACGAAATTCAGGAGAGGTATTGGAAATGGCCGTTGCTTCAGGAGCATTGGCGGGCGGAATGAATGTAGAATCATGCGGAGTTCTAACCACACCAGGATTGGCGTATATAACTAAGAAAGAAAAGTCTATCGGCGTTGTCATTTCTGCATCTCACAACCCTCCAATGTACAATGGATTAAAAGTTTTTTGTGAAGGGTTTAAAATTTCCGATGAAACAGAAGAAAAATTAGAAGAAATAATTTTGAATGGTTTACTTAAATACTGTGATTATAGAGATATTGGAAGATACATAGAAGATTCCTCAAAAAAAGAATATGTTGATTACGTAGTTTCTTTGTACAAAGAAAATATACAAGGTAATGATTTAAAAATTGCTGTTGATGTGGGTAACGGAGCCGCTGGAGCGATAATAGATGACATTTTTGGCGAACTCGGTTTGAACTATACAGTATACCAAAATGCCCCTGATGGTTTCAATATCAACGAAAACTGTGGTTCTACTTCACCTCAAACTTTGTCTAAAATCGTTAAGGAAGAAAAGTATGATCTTGGAATCTTGTTCGATGGGGATGCGGACAGATGCCTTTTTATCGATCACCACGGTAATCTTGTAGATGGGGATGTTTTGATGGCTATCAATGCTCTGAAATTGAAAGCTCAAGAAAGATTAAAAAACAAGATCGTTGTTGCAACCATTATGAGTAATTTAGGTTTGGAAGAGTATTTAAAGAAAAATGAAATACATCTTCTACGTACAAACGTAGGAGACAAATACGTTTTGGAAAAAATGCTACAAGAAAATGCTACAATCGGAGGCGAACAATCAGGACACATTATATTCCTTGATAGATCTACAACAGGAGACGGAATAATTACGGCTTTAGAGACTTTGGAAACTTTGAAATATTTCTCTAAATCGCTTGATGATTTTCTTCAAGAAATTCCTAAATATCCCCAACACTTGGAAAACGTTACAGTTAAGGATAAAGTAAAAATCATGAAGGACATCAGAATTGAAAATTTAACAAGAAAATACCAAAGTGTTAAAGGATTCAGGATTCTAATCAGACCTTCAGGAACTGAGCCTAAAATAAGAATAATGACCGAAGGATCCAATAAAGAAACAATTGAAAAATGCATCACAGAATTTAACCAACTTATACAAAGTATTGATAACGAGTAAAATAGCTTTAAAAAACGGGGCTTTTTAACACATTAGCCCCGTTTTTTTAATGATTATTCTTGTTTATCTATAGAAAAATTGAATTACGTACCTAACATTATTTCTATAAACTATCAAGGCTACGTAACTGTTCTTTTCAACTGAGGAAGCTATTTTTTCCCAGTCATCAGTATTCTGTATGTCATAATAAACCCCATTAACCGCTATCTCTGTAATAACATCACCTGCTCTTAGCCCAAGAGCGTATGTATCGTCTTGTATTTCTTCAACAATAACTCCTTGAATACTACTTCTTATATTGTATTTTTGTCTATCCTCTGAAGTTATATCTCTAACTACGATTCCAAAATAGGCTTCTACAGCTTCAGGTGTTTGGCTCCCCAAAGTTACATTGAAAGTAATCCTTTCTCCAAACCTATCGACAACTACTTCTACAGTAGTCCCAGCTGGATAAGTGGATATTAAAGAAGTTAAATCGTCCACATTTTCTATTTTTTTGCCATTGACTTCCACTATTACATCATTTACTTTTATACCGGCTTTCTCAGCGGCTCCACCCGGTACTAAATCTTGGACATAGGCTCCTTTGTCTACTTTTAACCCCAAAGATTTTTTCAATTCTTCGGTTATATTGCTGATGTATACACCCAAATAAGCTCTTTGAAAGGAACCGGTTTCCATAACAGAATCTGCGAACCTTTTTGCTATGTTAATAGGGATAGCAAAACCTATGTTCACGCTTCCTAATTGAGGATCTACTGCGATGGCAGTATTAATTCCAATGACTTCCCCATGTATATTCAGTAGAGGTCCTCCGCTATTACCAGGATTAATAGTTGCATCCGTCTGTATCAAATCAACATAGTTCCCATTTCCATCCGGTTTTGGAATACTTCTATTGGTTGCACTTATAACCCCTGATGTAACGGTGTTTTGTAAACCCAATGGATTACCTATAGCTACTGCATCTTCTCCAATCTTAATTTTGTCTGAATCACCTAAAGGCAGCGTTGGTAAGTCTTCATCAGCGTTTATCTTAATTATTGCTAAATCGAGATCTTCATCTCCACCTACCAACTCGGCGTCATAGTTCTTTCCATTCGGCAAAGATACAGATATCTGTTCTGCACTTTCTATCACATGATAGTTTGTCAATATGTAGCCTCTTTTATCGAAAATAAAGCCAGACCCCACCCCTTTTGTTTGATACTCTGGCATTTCTTGGCCAAAGAATCTTTCAAAAAATTCTTGAATGTAGGGATCTATTGGAACGGCAGCTGAACGAGTGGATTCAATATTTACAACGGCTGGAGCAGCCTCTTCAACTACGTTAACTACTGGACTTTCGTATCCTTCATTCACAATTGCAAATGATGATATGGAAAGTAAAAATACAGTCAAAATTAACAAGATAGATTTTTTCATAATAGCACCTCCAATTATTTTATTCACTTAAATTATAAACCAACTTCTTAAAAGAAACTTAAAAGCTTGCATTTTTAGTTTTTTTCTTTCTATTGTTTTCTACTACCTGGTTTTATTAATTCTAAACCTTGGATACATAAAGGGCAGTTTTCTGGGGAGTAGGTAGCAGCTTTTATAGTAACAAGCGACATGATTTCTCTATTTTCTAAAAACCTTTTAGAAGATCTGTTGACGATGCAGGCGAATGAAATCACATCTCCTCCGTTACTTTCAATCAATTTTGCAACTTCCAACGTCGATTTTCCTGTAGTTATTACGTCTTCTACTATTAGTATTTTGCTTTTATCATTTATAGCTTGACCTCTACGCAAACTCATTTTCCCATTTTCATCTCTCTCAGCGAATAAAAATGGAACGTTTAAAGCTCTTGCTACTTCGTATCCTATGATAATTCCACCTAATGCAGGAGATACAACGTAGTCTATTTTTGACTTTACTTTATCAGCAATTAATTTGCCAAAAAGTTCCGAATACTCTGGATATTTAAGAACTTTTGCACATTGAATATACGTGTCAGAATGTAATCCAGAAGATAATAAAAAGTGCCCCTTTAAAAAGGCCTCAGTGTCTTTTAATATTTCTAATACTTTAGTTTCATCGTATTTTGTATTATCGTTCATTAAGATTTTTTACCTCCTGATATCTCTATTTTATATACTCTAAAACTCATGTTAGCGCCCCTTCACCCCGCAGCCAGCCCATTAGGATTAAAGGGTCTTGGCTCCTTTGACCCGCTCCCCATCCCACAGCTCGGGTTTATCTTTATTTTAAAAATTCGAAAATCTTATCATAAAATTTATTTTTATTGTAAACGCATTCAAATAACTCATGTTTCCCTTTGGAAAAAGGAACTTTCTCGATGTTTGAATTCTTTATCTTCTTATACTCTTCGATGTTGACTATTTTATCTTCCTCTCCAAAAAGCAACAATGTTGGGATATCAACCTTTTCGATTTCTTTTAACGCAATTTCAGATTCGTCGAACATTTGACGAGCAGTTCGGACGGTTATTTTATCATGTACCAGCGGATCTT
Organism: Petrotoga mexicana DSM 14811; assembly: GCF_002895565.1. Lineage (GTDB taxonomy): Bacteria > Thermotogota > Thermotogae > Petrotogales > Petrotogaceae > Petrotoga > Petrotoga mexicana. The sequence goes on along the minus strand of NZ_AZRN01000010.1, from coordinate 3,842 downwards.
TTTTATATAATTCACATGCTTTTTTATCCGTGGATAGGTCATAAGGATTAATTCCATTTGAAAAAGTAAGTGTTGGAAATATCGAGAAAAGGTTTAAAAGCCAACTTAGTTGTCTAATATCCCCCAAGGCAGGAGAAGAGAGAATAAGTTTTTCGGGTTTTTTCTCCGTTATTTCAACGAATCTTGAAGCGATTAACCCCCCAAGAGAGTGTCCAAATAGCAGATATTCTTCTTGAACATAATTTTCTAAAAAAGAATAAATCTCGTAAAAATTCTCTATATCGCCTTTTTTCCCAGTAGTATAACCATGCCCCGGAAGATCGAAGGTAAAAACAGCAATCCCTATCTTATTTAATTGCTGAATAAAATTCACATATCTTCCGGAATATTCTCCAAGACCGTGAATTAGATATAAATTTTTATAGTTATTTGTGTTTGGTAAGTAATATCTATGATATATTTTCATAAACAAATTATATCACAGTTCATAAAGCTTTTTGATTTTCTATCGCTTCCATTATTTCATCATTAGTTTTATGTTTCCTTAATAAACTCAAGATGAATTCTAAAGCCTCTTTTGGGGACATATCGTTGATGAACTTTCTTAGAATAATTGTATTCTTCATCTCATCAGGATTATACAACAATTCTTCTTTTCTTGTACCTGATAATTTTAAGTTTATAGCAGGAAATATTCTCTCATTAGAGATTTCTCTTGATAACACCAGCTCCATATTTCCTGTGCCTTTAAATTCTTCAAATATCACTTCATCCATCTTCGATCCAGTTTCTATTAATGCCGTGGCTAAGATGGTCAAACTGCCACCTTCTCTAATCTTTCTTGCAGCGCCAAAGAATTTCTTTGGGAAAATTACAGCGGCAGGATCAAGACCACCACTCAGCAATTTTCCACTAGATGGTACATAAAGATTATATTCACGTGCAACCCTTGTCAAACTATCAACTAAAACAACCACATCGTGACCAAACTCAACTAGCCTCTTAAAGTGGTCCAAAGCCATTTCTGCGATTCTTATTTGATTTTCTGGGTCCATATCAAACGGGGCTGCTATAACGTTAGCATCTACCGTGTCACGAATATCTGTCACCTCTTCAGGCCGTTCGTCTATTAAAAGTATGTACCTTCTAGTATCAGGATAATTTTCGGCAATAGAGTTGGCAATATCTTTTAGCAGCGTAGTTTTACCAGCTTTTGGAGGAGCAACGATTAACCCTCTTTGCCCAAAACCTATAGGAGAGAAAAGATCAATTATTCTTGAGCTGTATGGTGCGTTCTTATGTTCCAAAACCATTCTGGTTTTTGGATACTCAGGAGTTAAATTTTCAAAAGACACTCTATCCCGAGCGTTTTCGGGAGGTAAAGAATTAACCGCTTCTATTCTTAATAAAGCAAAAAATCTTTCGCCTTCTTTTGGAGGCCTTATTTGACCTGCTATTATGTCTCCTGTGAAAAGGTTGAATTTTCTAATCTGAGATTGAGAAACGTATATATCATCAGTTCCCGGCAACAATGAGTTGTCTACGCTTCTCAAGAAACCGTAACCATCCGGAAGTACTTCCAAAATCCCTTCATAAAAAAAGTATCCGATCGATTCAGTTTGTTTTCTTAAAATAGCAAACTTCAATTCGTTTTTTGTCATCTTAGAATAATTGGATATTTCGAGTTTGCGGGCTAATTCGTATAACTCTTTTCTGGTCATTTCGTTTAATTTAGCCATATTAATTTCAATGGCTTGAATATTATCTCTACTTTGTTTCTTTGATACTAAATTGTTAGTATTTTCATCCATGTGAATCCTCCTCATTACATTTAGTTTTTGCTGCGCCCTGTAACCTTTTTAAAGGCAAATTCTTTCTTCTATTAGCGCCCCTTTGCCCCCAGCCCGCCCTTCTAAGGAAGGGAATTTTTTACCCTTTCATTCCCTTCACATCCATCTAATTTTCACCCACAAATTATTCCTTTATAGATGTAGGCAGTCGTCTGCTAGCGTTCGAATATAGCATACAGATCATAATTTATTAATAAACTTTGTGAGCATATCACATAATAAGAACGAAGTAATCCCTTAATAGAACAAAAGGGCAATCACAGAAATAGTACAGTGTGGAGAACAAGAAATATTCTTGGCAGAATCTAAATGAAGTCCATCCGTAATTCAAGAAAAATAAATTAAAAAGTATCAATCACAAGAAAACTTTTTAAAAGCCAACCGATTTATTTTAGGGCATTAAGAATCGGCTTTTAGGGAAGTTACGTCTGGAGCAAAGACTTTGTGTTCTGCACCTTGATTTTCAATCTGGTTTCCATGGTTATCTAAAATTACTTCACCATCAAAATTTTCTTTGAGTGCATATTCTAAAGATATGAGCCCAATTTCCAATTGTTCTTTTTCAGGTTCCTTGGTAGTAATTTTTTGAAGCAACAATCCTGGATAGGCAAGAATTTTTCCTATTTTTGTGTCAATGATTTTTGCAGTAAACCTTTGAAATTCGTAAGCTAAACCTGCAACTAGTGGAAGAAGTACTATTCTAGAAATTACTTTCTGCAAAGTTGAATTGAAGCCTAATCCACCCGTTATAGCAAAAACAATAATCGAAGCAAAAACCGTAATTATCAAGAAACTAGTACCACATCTAGGATGCAAGGTTGGGTATTTTTTGGCGTATTTGACCTCTAAAGGCTCATTGTTTTCGTAGGTAAATACACTTTTGTGTTCGGCTCCATGGTATTGAAAAACTCTTTTTATATCTTTCATGAAAGAAATACCCCAGATGTAGGCAACAACCAAAAACGCTCTTATAAAGCCTTCAGTGAAAGCAAACCAAAATTCAGATTCGATGTTGAAGGGTTTGGTTATAAACACAGGTAAAACACCGAACCCTAAAGTTGCAACTGCAACAGCAAGTAATATGGCAATAACCATATCTTTTGTAGTTAATTCTTCCTCTTCTTCTCCGGATACTTTAGCCGAATAAGATAATGCGTTCATACCAATTATCATTGCATGTAGTAATACAAAAAAACCTCTAATAATAGGTATTTTTTCCCAAATCCCCCAAGAGTTATCCTTTAACCTTTTAACTGCTATACTTCCATCTTTTCTTTTTACTGCGACTACGGTATTTCTTCCTTTCATCATTACGCCTTCAATAACCGCTTGTCCACCTACGGTTTTAGGTTTTGGTTTCACTAGATTGAATCCTCCTTAAAATCTCTTCTGCAACACCTTGTTCAGTAACTACATAGTAAAATTTTATAGCCTCTTTGTCTATTCCATTGTTCTTATTAAGTACTTGAGATGCCATTCTACGCAGCTTGTATCTTTCACCATTATCTAATTTTGTAATATCTTTTATAATATCAAAAAGATGCGTGTTTTGTGAACACGCTTCAATGATTTCCAATATTGCTTTCTCGTTTTCATTCATTTTTACTGTTGAGAATACTCTTCTGGGGAAATATTTTCAGAAACCTTCGCCACCACTTTGAACTTAATACCCGTTCTTTTTTCCGAACCTACTTCAACCTCCACAAAACCAGGGATAACGTATATCTCCTTCCCTTTAGCCTCGATAAATCTCTTTGCAATGGCAATAGCCTTCACTGCTTGATTAACTGCTCCAGCTCCAATAGCTTGTAGTTCAACCTCGTCTGTTTTTGACAGAACTCCTGCTATAGCTCCAGCAACTTTGTTCGGTGCAGATGAATGACTGACTTTTAACACTTCCATGTCTTGGCTCCTCCTTTGTGGACAGGCTATATATTTATTTTACCATAAATTTTAATAATGTCAAAGAAAAAAGGCTCCTTGTCAAATATG
>NZ_AZRN01000009.1 GCF_002895565.1 Petrotoga mexicana DSM 14811 | reverse complement strand
CCAAGGGATAGAAAACATGACTGCAAGTGCAGAAGAACAAAGTGCAAGTGCGCAAGAGATGAGCACAGCGATGGACAGGGTAGCGAAAGCGGTAACAGAGATAAGTGAACAACTAGAAAGGTCAAGAAGTGTAATAGACGAACAAGTAAAACAAGCGGTAGGGATAAACGAAGAAGCGAAAGAGTTGAGTGAGTTAGCCACAGAGTTGAAAGGATTGGTTGGAAGTTTCAAAATATAAAATAACCTAACCTTCCCCTCTGACGAGGTAAAGCCATCCCCCTTCCTTATGGGCGGGGATCGGGGCGAAGCGCACTAAAACAGGTTTTGAAATAAAGTAATTTTCAGATCCAAAGAGTAGGTAATGGGTCAAAATGGTTCTAAAACAAATAAAGAAAAAAATGATATAATAGAAAAGGTGAGAAAGTTGAATATATTAGATTTTAAAGAAGAAGTAAAGAAAAAAATTAAAAAACTAGAAAAACAACTAAGTGATCCAGATGTTACTAACGATATTGAAAAATTAAAAAAATTAGGACAGGAGCATTCTAAACTCTCGGAATTAAATACGCTATTTGAGAGTTACGAACAAAGTCTAGAAGACATAAAAGCGTTAAAAGAAATGTATGAAAACAACGAAGTTTCTGAAGAAGAATATCAGTCAATGCTCCAAGATTTAGAGGAAAAGCAAGAAAAAACAAGAAAAAAAATCATAGAAGGTTTAGTTTCTCAAGATGAGTATGATGAGAGAAATATCATTATGGAGATAAGAGCTGGTACCGGGGGGGATGAAGCAAGCCTTTTCGCTTCAGAGTTAATGAGAATGTATCTACGGTATGCTGAAAGAAAAAATTGGAAATATGAAGTTCTTGATCTAAACGAAAACGAACTCGGTGGAATTAAAACCGCCATACTAAAAATAAAAGGTCAAGGTGCTTACAGAAGGTTGAAATACGAAAGCGGTGTGCATAGGGTACAAAGGGTACCGCAAACAGAATCTTCTGGAAGGATACACACTTCCACTGCCACCGTCGCGGTGTTACCTGAAGCAACAGATATAGATGTTCAAATAAATGAGAATGATCTCAGAATAGATACCTATAGGGCAAGTGGGGCAGGTGGTCAGTACGTTAACAAAACGGATTCTGCGGTTAGAATAACCCATCTACCGACCGGGATCGTTGTGACTTGTCAAAATGAAAGATCCCAACATCAAAATAAAGAAAAAGCTTTAAATATACTAAGAGCAAAACTTTTTGAGATAAAGTTAGAGGAGCAGCAATCTCAACTTATACAAGAGAGAAAATCACAAATAGGTACCGCACAGCGAAGTGAAAAAATAAGGACATACAATTTTCCGCAAAATAGGGTTACAGATCATAGAATTCACTATACCACTCATAGAATAAACGAAATACTTGATGGAGATTTAGATGAAATAATAGATAAGCTACTAGAAAAAGATCTTAAAGAAAAACTTGAAAGTTTGACAATTTAGAATTAAATTATTGTTCGAGGTGATCTAATGGTGAAAATAACTTTTCCAGATAATTCTGTTCATGAATTTAAAGACGGAATTACCCCTGCAGAAATTGCCAAAAGTATATCCCAAGGGCTGTACAGAAAGGCCATAGCTGCAGAAATTAATGGAGAATTAAAAGATTTAAATACCCCTATAGTGCGGGATTCAACTATTAAGTTAATAACTTTGGATGATGAAAAAGCCCCAAAAATATATCGACATACGATGGCTCATATAATGGCTCAAGCGGTGGTAAGAGTTTTTGGGAAGGACAGAGTCAAGCTTGCTATAGGTCCGGTGATTGAAAATGGTTTTTATTATGATTTTGATATTGAAGGGTACAACCTTTCAGAGGAAGATTTTTCAAGGATAGAAGAAGAAATGAAAAAGATTATAAAAGAAGATATAAAAATTATTAGAAAAGAAGTAAGTAAAAAAGAGGCTATAGAATTATTCAAAGATCAACCTTACAAACTGGAATTAATTGAGGAACTAGAAGAAGACACTATTTCAGTTTATTTTCAAGGAGATTTCTATGATTTGTGCAGGGGTCCTCATCTTCCCTCTACTGGATATGTTAAATACTTTAAGCTTTTATCCGTATCTGGGGCTTATTGGCGGGGAGACGAAAAGAACAAGATGCTCCAAAGAATATATGGTACTGCTTTTCCTAAAAAGGAACAACTTGACGATTACTTAAACATGATTGAAGAGGCAAAAAGAAGAGACCACAGAAAATTAGGTCCAAAATTGAATTTATTCATGTTACAATCTGAAGTGGCTCCTGGTATGCCTTTTTTTCTACCAAATGGTAAGATTGTTCTCAATGAATTGATGTCTTACGCCCGGCAAATTCATAAAAAATATGGATACGTAGAGGTAGAAACCCCTCAAATCATGAATATCAAATTATGGCATCAATCTGGGCATTGGGATCATTACAAAGAGAACATGTTTTTCACTGAGAAAGAAGATATGCCTATGGCGGTTAAACCGATGAATTGCCCAGGGCATATACTTATATATAAAAACAACTTCGTCAGTTACAGAGACTTACCAATAAGAATGTTTGAATTTGGTAAAGTGCATCGCTACGAAAGAAGTGGAGTTTTGCATGGTCTTTTTAGAGTCAGAGCTTTCACTCAAGATGACGCTCATATATTCTGCACGCAGTCACAAATGGAGGAAGAAATAATAAAAGTTATACAACTAACAAACGAAATATTTTCAACATTTGGATTTAAATACGAAGCCATCTTAAGTACGATGCCCGAAGATCATATGGGAGATATTGAAAGTTGGGAAAGGGCTACCGATGCTTTAAAAAAGGCACTAGAAAAGACCAATATGGAATATAGAATAGACGAAGGGGAAGGGGCTTTTTATGGTCCTAAAATAGATTTCAACGTTACAGATTCCCTTGGAAGAAAATGGCAATGTACAACTATTCAGCTTGATTTTCAGATGCCAGAAAGGTTTGATATTGTATACGCAGATGAAAACGACGAACAAAAAAGGCCGGTTATGATTCATAGAGCTATATTTGGGTCTTTAGAAAGATTCTTTGGTATTTTAATAGAAAACTTTGCTGGTGAGTTCCCAACTTGGCTTTCTCCTGTTCAAGTATCGATTCTTCCAGTTTCTGAAAAATTCAATGAAGAAGCCAAAAAATTTTCTCATGTTCTAGAACAAGAAGGTATTAGGGTTTATGTAAATGATTCTGATGCTACTGTGGGATACAAGATAAGAAGCGAACAGATGAAGAAAGTGCCGTATATGATAGTTTTTGGAGAAAAAGAAATGAATTCAGATACTATAAATATAAGAACTCGAAAAGGCGATACCATAGAAAATGTTTCAAAAGAGCGTTTTATTGAAGAGATTAAAAATGAAATAAAGAACAGAAATTTGGACTTAACTTTTTAATTTAATAATACCGATTTATAAAGGGCGCTCCGAAAAGAGCGCCTTTAATATTTTATGTTTTTAATTGAGATTATTTTTTTCGTTTGAATTCTTGTTTCTTTTCTTTTCTAAAGCCTTTTTTGCTTGATTATAATGATATGAACCCTCACGTAATAAAACGCTTCCGCAATTTGGACATCTTTCATCTTGACATGGGACGCCGGGTGTATGAGGTTTTTTGTAGCCACATTTCACACAAACACAAAAACCTATGCTACCCATACCTCCTCCTTCTCTTCGCATAATTTAAGCCTCCCAAAGGTATTTTTAAAAGTTAAGTTATTCTTTTTTGTTAAGGATCTTTTCACATTTGTCAATAAAAGTATCAAGAACTTTTGATTCCATCTTAATACCCTCAAGCGCGTTTCTCAGATACTCCAATCCCAAAGGTGTAATTGTGTAAACCTTCACAGGTGGACTCTTAGAAGTATCCCAATTTGAAGTTATATATCCACTTCCCTCTAAATCTGAAAGTATCCTGTATATTCTGCCCATCTGACCAATACCTTCGATCGTTTCCACACCCAGTTCATCCAAGTTATTGGCAATTTCATAACCATAAGTTGGGTTTTCGGCAATGATTAAAAGAATAAAATTGGCTAAAAATCTACCCTTGCCTCTCCATCCTTGTCCTCTACCTCTTTGGTAAGCAGACATTCTTTAGACTCCTTGATCATGGTATTTCGATTTCACCGTATAATCTCGATCTTTTAAATTGTTAGAAGAAATTGCTTCAATTATTTCTTTTAAAGTCCCATCTACCCCTCTTATAACCTGAATATTAAGATTTTCAAAAACATTTATCGCCTTCATTCCAATCCCTCTGACTACCATTAATTCTACACCTTTTTCATGCATGTATTGAGGGATCTCTCCTGTTGAATGATTTTCCAAAGGGTTCTTTTCTATTTCATAGCTGTATTCTTTATTTTCTTTCAAATCCAAAAAGGCGAAGTAAGGAGCATGCCCAAAATGTTCACTGATTCTTGAATCTTCACCTATATTTTCTATCAATGGAATAGCTATCTTCATTTTTTCCCTCCTGTAGTTTTAAATATTATTGTCCTTAGAAACTTTATTTAGCGCCCCTTCGCCCCGCAGCCCGCCCATTAGGAAAAGCAAAAGGCTTTGCCCTTTCGCCCTTTCCCAGCCATAAGGAAAGGTATGGTAAGGCTTCACCCTGCTCCCCACCTTGTAACCCTTTTAGAATTCTTGAAGTTTTTCTAATTTCAAAAGTTCTATATTTTCTTTGACGTTGCCATCTGAAGCTATGTAAGCTTTAATATTTGCCGCTTTTAAAGCTGTCAAAGCATTTTCTCCAACATTTTTTGAAATTACTGCATCTATTCCCCGTTCTGAAAGTTCATTCACAATTTTTGTTCCTGCCCCGTGTTCCTGGCTATTGTCAGGAGAAAAAAACTCATAACTTTCATTTTCTGTATCGTAAACTAAAAAGTAAGCTGCTCTCGCGAATCTTTCATCTAATTCGGATTCCAATATCTTTTCTTTAGATGGAACTGCAATTTTCATTTTTACACCCCTCTTTTTATTTATTAAAAAGTATTTGTGAGATTTTTTGATATATAGATTTTATGTACTTTGAAGAAATAGAATCTTCGTACAAGATTATCGGTTTGGCTTCTCTTGTAGCTAAATTCACCATTTCATCGAAAGGTATCTTTCCTAGAAGATCTATATTTTCAGAAAAGCACCATTCCTCCAGGGAAGAACTCACAGATTCGTTTAAATCAAATTTATTGATTACTACGCCAAACTTCACTCTCATTTTCTTCAAAGTTTCAACCGCTCTTTGAAGGTCATGGAATCCTGAAAGGGTAGGTTCGGTAACTATAATAGCATAGTTTACACCAGCTACAGACGATGTTGCAGGGCATCCTATGCCAGGAGCACCATCTATTATGATAACATCTTTTTTTAAATTTTCACCCACAGAAAAAGACTTTTTTCTTATCTCAGCTACCAAACCTCCTGAAGTTTCTTCCCCCGGATTCAAATCGCCATGAACCAAAACACCTTTTGGAGATTTTGATTCATAATAGTATCCAGCTAAATTTTCTACAAGTTTTATCGCCTTTTCGGGACAGGTGAGTACACAAAGTTTACAACCTTCACACGCATATTCGTTAATAACATATTTATCCTGTTGAAAATCTATTGCCTCAAACCTACATTTGTCTTTACAAATACCACAATTAGTGCATTTTTCGTAATCTATTTCTGCTTTTTTCCCACCATAGTATTCATAGTTTTGTTTTAACTCAACAGGTGATAACAACAAATGAAGGTTGGATGCATCAACATCGCAATCACTCATTACGGGATTTTGGAAAAGGTAACTCAAAGAAGCAGATAACGTTGTTTTCCCGGTTCCACCTTTTCCACTGATTATAGCTATTTGTTTCATACCAACACCTCTGTTATATTTTCGTACAAAAGTTCAAAATTTCTATGCAATTCTTCGGATTGATCTACGATCAATTTCCCCTCAGAGTACCATTTAGCTATTTCCTTATCAAAATCGATTTTCATAAGTAGAGGAATTTTTTCTTCCCCAAGGTACTCTGTTAACTCGGCAAATGCAGGATCGTAGCGATTGATTACCACTCCGTAAGGGATTTCCATTTCTTTAACTAACGACACCGCCAGTTTCAAATCGTGTAATCCAAAGGGAGATGATTCAGTTACTAAAACCGCAAAATCAACCTTTTGTAAAACTTCCACAACTGGACACGAAGTACCAGGAGGGGCATCGATTATAGTTACATCGTAGTCATCCGAAATGTATTTTTTCAATTCTCTAATTATCCTCACACCTGATGGTTCTCCTATATTCAAAAGCCCCATCCCAAAGTCAAAAAAATCTGTTTTTCCAAATTTTAATTTTCCTAGGCTTTTAGGTTCTTCATCGATAGCTCTTACAGGACAAATTTTAGAACAAACGCCACAACCGTGACATAAATTTTGGAAAACTAATACCCCTTTTTCAAAGACATTAATAGCACCAAACTGACATTCTCTTGCGCACAGCCCACACAGTATACAAGTTTCTTTGTTTACTTTTGGTATGAGTACATCCACGCTTTTTTCTTCTTCGAATGTGACGTTGTAGAATAAATGGTCATTGGGCTCTTCTACATCCGCATCTAAAAGCAAAACTTTCATATTTTTTGAAAGAACTTTGGCTAAATTAGTAGATACGGTAGTTTTCCCAGTTCCTCCTTTTCCGCTCAAAATTGCTATCTTCAATGACAAATTGATCTCTCCTTCAACTGTTGTGATGTATATACGATACATAAAGGCAGGCACAACTCATTTTTAGATTAAAAGTGAGCTGTGCCTTGATATTAAATTTACTCGTCTTTTTTCTGGCTATCGTCTGTTTCTTTTAGGATTCCTTCAATGTAGTTTAATTCGTTTTTTAAATACTCTCTTTGCGCTTCTAAAAAAGCCTTGTCACTTTCCACAGGATAAGCTGGTGGATAATACGCTCCTGCCCATCCGCCGTAGGCTCTTGGTCCGTAACCGAATCCTCTGCCATAACCAAATCCTCTGCCATAGCCGAAACCTCTTCCGAATCCTCTTGCACCATAACCGAAACCTCTACCATACGCACCACTGCATCTTCCTAAACCTCTACCCGTCATTGGGCCTAAACCTCTTGGTCCGGTTCCATCTAAAAAAGGCATAAGATAACCTCCTTTCATATATATGCATTTTACATATATATTATAACACAAAAAACGTTCTTTTGTCAACAAAAAATCATTTTGATTTTTTTGGTTTTTGGTGTAAAATTGAATGGATACCGTTAACGTTAACATAAGAAGAGGTGGTAAAAATAAGTCGGAGTAATTTTGTAACCATAAAAGATATCGCCGAAAGAGCAGGGGTCTCTGTTAACACTGTATCAAGGGCTTTAAACGATAAACCAGATATAAACCCTCAAACAAAAGAAAAGATCGAAAAAATTGCCCAAGAACTAGGCTATGTTAAAAACATATACGCTACTATGCTCAAATCTAACGTAACCCATACAATTGGAGTGATCATGCCCGATAGCTCCAACCCTTTTTTCTCTGAAGTATTCAAAGGTATTGATAAAGCAGCAAGGGAGAATGATTATCAAATAATAATTATGAACTCTGAAGGTTTATACGAAAACGAAGAAAAGTTTTTAAAAACTCTCTTAGAAAGGAGAGTTGATGGTATTCTCCTTTTTCCAATGCAAAAAAGTTATGAAGATATTCAAGAACTGATAAAAGAGCACTTCCCTATAGTACTTGTAGGTAGAGAAATAGACGGTTGGAATGTGGATGAGATATTCAGTGATGAAGAAAAAGGGGGATATCTTGCAACCAAATACCTCATTGAAAAAGGGTGTAAAAAGATAAAAATGATCACCGATCAACTGTATAACTCTGCTTCATATGGAAGGTTGCAAGGCTATAAAAAGGCTTTAAAAGAGAAAGGATTAACTTTTTCGGAGGATGATATCAAGATATGTGAAGGGATACATGAAGGATACCACGTTAAAGCAGGGTACGATAAAACGATGGAAATGATCAGAAAAAAAGAAGAATTCGACGGAATATTTTGCTACAACGATCTAATAGCTTATGGTGCAATTAAAGCTTTGAAAGAAAATAATCTAAAGATTCCACAAAATGTTTCAGTAGTAGGTTACGACGATATAGCCTTTTCAATATTAATCGAGCCAGAGTTGACAACGGTAAAAGTTAAAAAGTTTGAAATGGGATATGAGGCATTTCAAATGTTGTATAAAAGAATAAAAAGTAATCAAAGAGACAACTCATCAACAAGGAAAGTTTTAGATGTAGAACTTGTAGTGAGAAACTCTTAAACATAAAATAAGATATGGATCATAGGTGGGCTGCGGGGCGAAGGGGCGCTAAAGAAGGTTTAGAGATATTAAAGGCAGTAAATCTTAAACAAAAAAGGAGAGGAATTGTATGGCAGAATTACGTTGGAACCCTTTGTTAAAAACATACACAATGGTTGCTGATAATAGACAAAATAGGCCCCATTTACCTGAGGATTGGTGCCCTTTTTGTCCAGGGCCGGGTAAAAAAGTGCCTCCAGACTATGACGTTTATGCATACGACAATGATTTTCCCGCTTTAAAACTAGATCCAGATGAACCAAATATACAAGGGACTGATTTGTACAAAGTCGAAAAAAATTATGGAAAATGCGAAGTAATTTTGTATTCTCCTGATCACTATATTACTCTTCCTCAACTACCCGTAGAACATATATTTAAGTTAGTAAATTTATGGGTTGAAAGATTTGAGGAACTCTCAAAAGATGAAAAAATAAAATACATCTTTCCTTTTGAAAATAGAGGAAAAGAAGTAGGGGTAACAATGCTCCATCCACACGGTCAATTATATGCCTATTCCTGGATTCCATTGAAGTTAAAAGTCGAACTCGACAACTGTAAAGAATATTATGAAGAAAATGGGAAATGCCTTATTTGTGAAATGAACAAAGAGGAAAAGGAATTTCAAAAAAGAATTCTTTTTGAGAATGATTCATTTCTCGTTTATCTTCCCTTTTTTACAGACTACCCCTATGGAGCTTTCATCGTGAGCAAATCCCACAAAGGCAACTTATCAGAATTCGATGAAAAAGAAAAATGGGACCTGGCTGAGGCGCTAAAACTGTTAACTGGTGGCTTTGATGCATTGTTTGACAAACCTTTCCCCTACATGATGAATATCCATCAAACTCCTGTTAATTCAGAGGAATATGCAGATTCCAACAAATACTATCATTTTCATATTGAGTTCTATCCTCCTTTAAGAGACAAGGATAAAATAAAATGGTACGCATCAAGCGAGATGGGTGCTTGGGCTGCGGCAAATACCATGGCGGTGGAAGAAACTGCCATTACGTTAAGAAATGCAATAGAAAAATTCAAAAAAATACAATAGTGAGGTCGACAAAATGGATTTACTAAATACTTTTCAAGAAATCTACGGAGTTAGTGAAAAACCAGTACGAAGGTTCTTCTCTCCAGGAAGAATAAATCTTATAGGCGAACATATAGACTACAATGGAGGATATGTATTACCGGTAGCTATAAACCTTGGTATAAATGGCTTAATGAATTTGAGGGACGATAATTTTATTTGCCTAAAATCTATGGACTTTCCCAACGAAGTAAAAGTCGATCTAAATAAGGAAGTGGATTATAGGAAAGAAGATGCTTGGGGGAACTATGCCAAAGGAGTTATAAAGTTTTTATTAGAAGATGGATTCCCCTTGAAGGGATGTAATATTCTGATTAAAGGAGAACTTCCCAATGGAGCGGGCCTTTCATCTTCTGCAGCTTTGGAAGTGCTTATTGGATTCATGCTCTTATCTCAAAATCAAACCCCTGAAGAAATCGATAGAACATACCTTGCCCTCTTAGGGCAAAGGGTTGAAAATAAATTTATTGGTGTGAACTCTGGAATAATGGATCAATTTGTGATAGCAAATGCAAAGAAAAATCAGGCTTTACTGCTTGATACCCAAAACTTAAACTATGAATATATACCTTGTTATTTAGATGGGTATTCTCTAATTATTATGAATACGAACAAAAGAAGAGAGCTCACTTCTTCTCAATACAACCAAAGAAGAAAAGAATGTGAAAGTGCTTTAGAAAAAATAAACCAAGCGAAAGAAACAAAGGTTGATAATTTATGCCAGTGTAGTGAGAAAGATCTAAAATATCTTGATAATGAAATAGAGTTAAAAAGAGCAAGGCACGTAATAACAGAAAATCAAAGGGTTATCCAGGCTTCTAAATTATTAAAAAACAACGATATTGAAGGTTTTGGATCACTTTTAATCCAATCCCATAATTCCTTGAAGAATGATTATGAAGTGACAGGTTTCGAACTAGATACAATTGTTGACGAAGCTCTAAAAACCAAAGGCTGCGTGGGAGCTAGAATGACTGGAGCAGGATTTGGTGGGTGTGCCATTGCTTTGGTGGAAAAAAGCCACGTAAAAACTTTCAAAGAGCAAGTTTTCAAGAATTATTATGAAAAAACCATGATAGAGCCATCTTTTTACGAAACAACGATCGAAAATGGAGTAAAAATTCTCAAAAACTAAGCAAATTTGAGCTAAATGTGAATAATCTCTTTTAATTGTCCTTAACTTACCCTAACTGTTCATAACAAGGTTTTGCAACGAATGTTAACTCTGATATAATTGTTTTGGTATCGTTCACGGTATCGATATCTATATTAAATATATGGAGGTGTGGAAAAATGAAGAAAAAGTTTTTTTTCGTTGTATCGATATTTTTGCTTTTTAGTAGTATATTTTTTGGTCAACTTGCTGGGAACATTCCTCGTGATGAAACACTGATAGCTGAAAGTACTGCAGGAAGGGTAACGGCACCTTCTAGATTTAATGTTTGGATAAATGCTTCAACATGGCCTCAAAGAGGAATACAGCAGGTGATGTTAGAACCATTATGGATGAACGAACAAGCTCTAGGTGAAATTATTAACTCTCTTGCCGCGGAAGGTCCAATCTACAACGAAGACTTTACACAGATGACAATCAAGTTAAGAAAAGGGTGCTATTGGAGTGATGGTGTTGAAATTACTGCAGATGATATTGTCTACGGTATTGAACTAACCATGAAAACCCCTGGAATGGCTTACCATGATCAGTTTGAACTTTACATTGACAAAGTTTACAAAACAGATGATTATACAGTTCTAATTGAATTGAAAGAACCCAACTCCCGATTCCACGCTAATTTTGTAGACAGATGGGGAGCATGGAGGCCTTTCCCAAAACATATTTTTGAAAAAGTAGAGGATCCTTTGACCTTTGATTTCAACCCTCCGATAAGCAGTGGTCCATATGTTTTGAAAGATTATGATCCTGCTGGTTATTGGACACTTTGGGAAAAGAGGGAAGACTGGGATAGGACCCCAAATGGAATGTTGTTTGGTGAACCAAAACCAAAAAATGTACTCTTCTATTACTATGGTACAGCTGAAATGAGAGTGATACAGCAATCCAACCACCAATTAGATGTAGCCTATTTTACACCAGAAAGTTTAAGAGCTGTGATAAATCAAAATGAATATTCTCGACCTTACAACCCAAATTATCCTTGGATTGTTAATATAGACCCTTGTACTACAGGAATAACGTTAAATAATGATGTATATCCATACAACATAAAAGATGTAAGATGGGCATTGACTTTAGCTATAGATATTGTAGATGCGGCTGCTATTGCATATGACGGTGCTGTAGTTATGGCTAGTATGCTCCTCCCTCCTACTCCTGCATATCAAGAATGGTACTATGAACCTATGGAAGAATGGTTGAGAAACTTTACTCTAGACATAGAAGTTGATGGAGAACCATTTAAACCATATGATCCTGACGCTCCATTACGCCTTGCTGAATATGCTAGAAGCCGAGGATATGATGTACCTGATGATCCTGAAGAAATTAGAGAATTATTTGGGCCAGGATGGTGGAAATACGCACCTGATGTAGCGGAACAACTGTTAGAAAGAAATGGATTTACAAGAGATAAAAATGGCAAATGGTTGTTACCAGACGGTACAGCTTGGGAAATTACAATATTAGCTGCTACTGACCCTGCTAAAGCTGATAACAAAAATCCTATAGCCGTAGCTCAGCAGTGGAGAAAATTTGGGATAGAAGTTAATGTTGAGACTAATGAAGCACATGGAGACTTGACAAGTTTGGGTGATTATCAAGCTTCTGGTGGTTGGCCTGCAATGGAACCATGGGGTGGGCATCCGGATTTGCATCGTACTTTTAATGTCTGGCATTCGCAATATTATAAGCCCATCGGAGAGCGAGCTGTCGGTAACGGAGCTACTTCTAGGTGGACAGATCCAAGGATGGATGAAATCATCGAAGAAATGGAAAAGTTGGATTGGGATGATCCAAGAAATATTGAGCTCGGAATGGAAGGGTTAAAAATACTTGTAGAAGAAATGCCTTCCATACCAACCTTTATTCATCCTTTGTTTTTGGTATATGATGAATATTATTGGACCAATTGGCCAAGCCCTGATAATTTGTATACTCAGCCTTGCCATTGTTTTCCAAACTTCAAATACATGCTCCCCTTCCTTGAACCAACAGGGAGAAAATAAGGGCTACAGATAAATACATTGAGCCCCCTTCGGGGGGCTTATTATGGAGGTGTAACACTTGCTATTTTTCAAGCGATACTTGCTACCAAGGATAATACAATTTCTAGTTGTAGTATTCGTAGGGATAACGGTGGTATTTATTGTACCCAGGCTAACGCCTGTTGATCCCGTACAACAAGTAATCAGTCAAATGACATCACAAGGAGCCTTCTTAGACCCAGCGGCTGTTGAAGCATTAAGGCAATCGCTCACAGAGATGTACGGATTAGAAGGAGGGATATTCCAACAATACGTTGCCTTTTGGGGAAGACTGCTACATGGAGACTTTGGTCCATCACTCTTTCAATTTCCTGTACCTGTAATGGAGCTAATAATGGACTCACTGCCCTGGACGGCTGGATTACTATTAACAACTACAATCCTCTCTTGGTTAGTAGGAAGTATAATAGGGGCACTTGCAGGATACTTTAAAAACAAAACATGGGCACAAACATTAGACA
>NZ_AZRN01000008.1 GCF_002895565.1 Petrotoga mexicana DSM 14811 | reverse complement strand
GCGTTTAGTGCCAACAGGTTCGTTTGTTCCGTTATCGAGTTTATCGTTTCTACTATACTTTGTACGTTCTTGGCGTTGTTTGCGAGTGTTTCTACTTCTTTTTGACTTTCTTTTGTCCTTTCTACCGCTTCTTTCACCGCTTGACTTATACTTTCTATCGTTTTGCTTCCTTCTTCTGCAGCTTTACTCGTTTCATCTGCTTCTTCACTTAATCTTTGCGCGTCTTGGGATACACCTTGTGCTGCCCTTGCCACTTCGTCTACCCCTGAGGTTACTTCTTCTACGTTTCCTGCTGTTTCTTCTGTACTTGTTTGTATCTTGTCCATCTGGTCTTTGAGTTCTTCTGAGTTCTTTCTGCTTTCTTGTGATGATCGTGTTAGACTTTCTGATGCGTTTTCTACTTTGTCTGATGCCTGCCTTATTGACCCCATGGATCTTCTTAATTCTTTACTCATTTCTGATAGAGCATTGGCCATCTGTCCTATTTCGTCTTTGCTTTTACTTTCAAAGTTTACCGTTAAGTCTCCTTTTGAAAGTTTTTTAACTGCATTTGTTAATCGTTCAATTCTATTTCCAAATTGTTTTGTAAATAAATAAGAAACAACAATAATAATGACGATTAGAATTAACAATCCAAACATAACGTTTCTGATAATTTTGTTCAAGCCTAAGTCTAATTCGAAATCTACTTTTTTTGGGGTCAATGAAGGTAGTTCAAAAGATGTTTGTAAAGGGATATTGACTGATGTCTCTAATGTTTGGAATTCTTTGGCAATTTGAAGATATATGCCATCAAATTCATCTATTTGAAAATAAAAACTTCTCAACTGTTTGTTGATTATTTCTTCGGTGATAAATCGCTCATTTAATTTACTTTCGTTTAAAGAAACTTCCTCTTCTGGTAGATTTGAATAAACAACTTTGAAGTCTTTATCGAATAAAGTGATATATGCGTTTAGAAGTTTCGATATTTCCAACAATTTCTGATTATCGAACTCTTCTAATATTACTAAAAATCCATTTACAGTATTTGTAGCAATAGGATCAACAATGGGAAAAATTCCGATAAAATAAGGCGTAGAATCGAAAGACTTACTTTCTATGACTGGAGTCATATAACCAATGTCTAGAATTGTTTTAAATTGGTTATTTAAAAAATCTTCAATATTCAACTCTTTTGTATATTCATATCCTGGTAAATACGTTTCGGCCTTTTTTTGTACTTTATACGAAGCATTTTTTGAAGTTATTTCCAAACCACTCCCAGGAGTATCAGGACTGTTCATGACCCAAAGTTGAATGCCGTTGTACTGCTGAGATGTTACGTAAGGCTCAAGTAAACTGTATCTCTCAATCAGGGAAATAGATTTTGAAGCAGTTTTCTCTTGAATACCCGGAATAGCAGCTATCATTTTTCCTGATTTTTCAAGTGAATTTTTTTGAGTATCTATGAAATTGGTAAAAACTTGACTTAAGGTCTCTAAAGAATTATCAAAAGAATCTGTATAATTTTTTTCTAGTTGTTCAGAAAATTGTGCTTCTATGTTTTTTATTTGATTAGTTAAATAGTCGTTGTATTGGTTTAGTTGCTCTTGAATTAAAGAGTTATATTCATTAATTTGATCCGAATAATCATTATTCAAGGATTCAATCAAAGCCGATACTTGTGCCTCGTTTTGCTCAGAGTTTTTTTGAATGGCATTTGTAATGTATATTACAAAAAACACACTAGGTATCAGAGCGAAAAGAATCAACATAATTCCTATTTTGTTACCAAATTTATTAAACCAATGAACTTTAGATAGGTCAAATTTTTTCATTTGAGTTCCCCCTTCCTGGAATCGTTTTCTTAAAAATTATACCATATCCGAAAAAATTAGTAAACTAAAGTAATATAAAAAGTGAATTTCACTGTTTAATTAATATTTAGAAGGATTTGCTAATTGGATGAAAGTCCAAGCAAAGGAAGAACTTATTCATGCTCATATTTGTTCATGTACAATGGTCAACTAGGTAGTAGGCAGTAGAAGAATTCAATAAAATAGACTATTACAAACAACAGGGAGTTTACTCCCTGTTGTTTGATAGATCTTTCAAGCTTTCCAATACCTCTAAAACATGATCTTTTACTCTTACATTTTCCCATACTTTTTTAATAATTCCATTTGGATCTATCAGAAGTGTTGATCTGACAACTCCCCAATTTTCTTTACCATAATTCTTTTTTAGTTGCCAAACACCAAATTTTTCCAGAATGGAATGTTCAGGGTCACTTAGTAAAATCACTTTTAAATTGTGTTTTTCTTTAAAGTTTGCATGTTTTTCTACAGTATCGGGACTTACCCCAACTATTTGGCAATTATATTTTTTAAAATCTTCTAAGTAGTTTGAAAAATCAACTGCTTCTTTAGTACAACCAGGAGTGTTATCTCGCGGATAAAAATAGAGGACAAGCCATTTTCCAATAAAATCCCTGCTATTAATCTGATTACCATCAACATCTTTAAGTGAAAACTCTGGGATTTTATCACCTATTCCAAAATTTAGATATCTCATTTTAAACCCCTTTCTTTTTTTAAAAGGCGAATCCTCCACCACCTATTCTAAAAGTAATATATGGACCTGTGGGTCCGAAATTTGGTACACTTCCAATGGTTCTTTCGGATAATTTCCAACTACTCACCAAGCCAACAGGTGCATATGTGTACCCTGCTGCCAAACCAATAGCCAAACCTCCGGCTCTCTCATCATCACTAAAAGATAATATGTAATCAGCATTTATTCCTACTTTAAAGATAGGAAATTCGGTATAAAGAGTATTTTCGTTGAAAGTGGACAAAGTGTCTTCAAAATCTGTAGAATCAGGGTCTTGGGAAATTTTCAAGGATATTCCACCACCACCAATACCTCCAAGAACGTACATTCGAAAAGACTGTTTAGAAAAGATCAAATAACCAATATTGAATGTTCCATAACCAATGTCGAGTTGTACCGTTTTCTCACTAGATTTCTTTTTAGTAGCTATACCGTATCCTTCTCCCCCTATTATAAATCTTCCCATTACTCCATAACCCCCACCCCCGTTAGCTAAAGCCACTTCATTTAATTCAGGAAGTCCAGCGGCTTTTAACTGTGTATTTAATTCTTTAACATCAAGCCATTGAGCACCAATATCTCCACCGCCAAGTCCTCCATACTGACCGTTTTTTACTTCTTGTGAAAACACTAAACCTACTAAAAGAATAATCAACGTTATTAACCAAACAGTTTTTTTCATATTTACCCCCCCCATATGTGAAAAATTTTGTTACAGTTGATTTTATAAAAATTAAATGAATTTAAGATAAAAAAATATAAAGGAATATTAAGTTTATTTTAACAACAAATTTGTTTTTTAATATTCATTATTTATTACTTTCTTGAGAAAGTTCGAAATCTACCCCCATAATAAACCAAAAGCGGACAAGTGTCCGCCTTTTGGTTGTATTAATCATGTCATTTTTTCTTTTGAAAAGAAGCAAAAGCCTCTTTCCAGACGTCATATTCTTTAGGCTCAAAAATTTGAAAGTCGAAAGATCTTTTTATTAAGTCCCTTGCTTCTTCAAAGTTTTTTAGAAATTTCAGGGCGTATAACTGGGAAACTAAGTTACCCACTGCGGTTCCTTCAATAGGACCAGTTAAAACAGTGAGTCCTGTTGCATCCGCAATGAATTGACAAAGTAATTTATTTCTGGTTCCTCCACCTACCGCATGAACTCTTTTAAAATCGATTTTCAATATCTTTGATAGTTTTTCTTTAACTTCATTTACTTTGAAGGCAATCCCTTCCAATGCCGTTCTTATAACCTGAGATGTTTCATTTAAAACGGTATCATTATCTTTTATAGACTGCTGAATTATTGCCTGTATCATGTCTTGAGGATTTTGTAAAGAAGGATCATCTACATTGATATAAGAAGAAAATGGTTTTGCATTCTGTGCCATATCTGTAATTTTTTGATAAGTATCGCCGTTATCCGGCAAGTTAAGACTTTTTATAATACCCTGAATTAACCACATGCCTGTAACGTTTGCCAATATTCTAAAGGATCCATCCAAACAACCCTCTGCGGCTAAATTGTTTTCCATGAGTTCTTCGTTGAAGGGGACCTCTTTAACAATAGCACCAGTTAAGCACCATGTTCCTAAGCTAATGAACAAGGTATCTGAGGGATCTGAAGCTATTGCAGCATATGCAGATCCAGTATCATGACTGGCTGGCAGAATTACATCTATGTTTGAATTGTTATTTAATACATCTTTTTTTATTTTACCAATATTCGTACCAGCAGGGACTATTTCAGGTAATATATCAGGAATGTCAAACTTTTTCATTATTTCTTCGTCCCAATTTCTTTTTCTATGATTATAAATTTGAGTAGTTGTAGCCATTGTGAAATCAATAGCTTTTTCACCGGTTAAAAAATAATTTAATAATGAAGGGATCATCAACAGGTCTTTTGATATTTTGACAAAATCTGGAGCGTATTTTTGGTAGGCTAATATTTGGTACAATGTATTGAACGGTTGAAACTGTGTTGGAGAGTGTTCATATATCCATTTCTTGCCAGCTTTTTCTATTGCCTCTTGCATTATATTAGTCTTAAACATATTCCTGTAATGAACTGGATTGTTTATTAAATAACCGTTTTCGTTTAAAAGTCCGAAGTCCACTCCCCAACTATCTATTCCTAAAGATAGAATCTTTTGATCATTTTTTTGAGCTATTTGAATGCTCTCAATTATATGATTGTACAAATTCAAAATGTTCCAATAAGATATTCCATTTATTTCAACTGGGGAGTTTGGAAAACGGTTTACTTCACTCAATATAAGTTTGTCATTATGTATGCTACCTGCCATTACTTTTCCACCTGACGCCCCGAGGTCAATAGCTAAGTGTAGATATTTCAAAATTATCACCTTTTCTTTGAAAATTTTTTAGAATAACTTTCCTGGGTTCATGATGTTATTAGGGTCAAATGCTTCTTTTACCTCTTGCATCCATTTATACTGTTTTGGTTTTGTCTTTTTTAGTAATTCCTTTTTTATGAACCCTACTCCATGTTCCCCGCTTATGGCACCACCCATTTGGGCGGCTTTCATCGCTATTTTTCCAAGTATCTCTTCCGATAAGGTTTTCCATTCATTCGGTGGGAGGTTTTTTGGTTTTAATGGTGCAGGATGGAGGTTACCATCGGCTGCATGCCCTGCAACCGGGATATCTATTTTGAACTCGTTAGATACTTCATTGATGTATTTCATCATTTCAGGAATCTTAGATGTTGGTACTACGACATCTCCAGTTGGTACATATGGATCTACAGCTTTTAAGCTTTCCAACCAGTTTCTTCTCATACGCCATATCTTTTCTGAGTTACTTCTGTTATCTGCTATGAATACATCTTTTGCTCCGTTTTTTTGTAAGGCTTTCCCGCCTTTTTCATACAATTCTTCAATCTCTTGTAAGCTCGTTGCCTCGTATTGAACTATAAGATAAGATTCTACCTCGTCCTGGTATGGTAATTTCATTCCCGTGTATTTTGAAGCATAGTAAATGGATTTCTTGTCTATGAATTCTATTCCTGAGGGTAAACTCTTTGTCTCGACCATTAATGGTGCGACATTGCTTATAGCCTTTTCTACACTTTCAAAGGGAACCAGCAGGTCAACAACTTTTCCTGGCTGGGGTATGAGATTTACGTATATCTTTGTGAATATTCCGAGCGTTCCTTCTGAGCCAATGAAAAGTTGTAATAGGTTGTAACCACTTGAATCTTTCCTTCTTTTTCCTCCATATTCTACTATCTCGCCGTCAGGCATTACCATCTCTAATCCCAATATATGATGAGCTGTGTTTCCATATTTTATTACCTTACTTCCACCTGCATTAGTAGCAACATTACCTCCAATGAAACTCGTTTCTACACTCATAGGATATCCTGCGTAGTATAATCCCTTTTCTGATACAATCCTACATAGATCGTTTGTAACCACACCTGGTTCAACCACAGCAACTAAGTTTTCTGAATCTATTTCTATTATTTTGTTCATTCTCTCAAGTGATATTACTATACCTCCAAATATTGGTATATCCGCCCCAGCCAATCCACTGCCAGCTCCTCTTGGTGTTATGGGGATCATTTCGTTGTTTGCCAGTTTTATTATTTGGGATATTTGCTCTTTGGTTTCCGGTTTTACTACAACCTCTGGCATATTTGCGTAATACTCTCCACCTGATTCGTCGTTTGAATAACTTTTTAGACTTTCTGTATCATCGTATATCAGTAGTGCATCGTTTTTTAATATTTTTCTCAACTTTTCAACAGTAGTGGTAGTTACCTTTCTGTATTCAATCATTTTTATCACCTGATTTTATTTCTTTTTCTAACAGCGGTAGTATATCTAAAGCATCACATACTATTCCAAGATCAGATACCTTGAAAATCGGTGCTTCTGGATCCTTGTTTATCGCTATAATATATTTAGATGACGACATTCCAGCTAAGTGTTGCACCGCACCGGATATTCCAATCGCTATGTACAGTTTTGGGCTAACGGTTTTTCCGGAAAGTCCCACTTGGTGGGAGTAGTCTATCCACCCCATATCTACTACCGCCCTTGTCGCACCGACTGCACCTTTTAATTTTTTTGATAGATTTTGTAAGTATTTGAAGTTCTCGGATTTTTTTAACCCTTTACCCCCAGCTACGATTACATCAGCTTGCTGAAGTGGTTGTACGCTGGTTTTGTCTTTTTTAAATTCTATCCATCTATATTTTGATTGATAGAGTTCTTCATCGTATTTTATTTTTGTTATTTTCCCTTTCCTGTTTTCGTCTTTAGCTAAAGGCAGTTTTGATTTAGGTCTTACCGTAGCCATCTGTGGTTTTGTTATTGTTTTTATCTTTGCCATCACGTTTCCACCTATAGCAGGCCTTATTTGTATCAGTGATCTTGTTTTTTCTTCTATTTCAAAATCTGTACAATCTGCTGTTAAGCCAGTGTTTAATTTTGCAGCAAGAGCAGGCATGAGAGTTCTTCCCTTTGTAGTTGCAGATGCTAGTATTATTTCAGGTTTAAAATCTTCTACCATTTTTTTAAGTATGTTTGTGTGTACATCTGGATAAAAATGTTCTAGTTTTTCATCTTCAACATAGTACACGTTGTCAGCCCCATGTTGAATAAGGCTATCCAAATTTTCCGCTTTGTTTGATATTACTACACTTGATAGTTCAACGTTCAATTTTGTGGCTAAGTCCTTTCCCCATGAAAGCAGTTCGTACGATACCGTTTCTATTTTTCCATCATTTACCTCCGCTATCGTCCATACGCCTTTGTATTCTTGATTCATGATATCACGCCTTTTTCTTTTAGAAAGCTTGTTATTTTTTCTAGGGCTTCTTGTGGAGTTTTTACTACTACTTTTTCACCATTTCTTGATATCTTTGGATAGAATACCTTTACAACCCTTGTTGGAGATCCTTTAAGTCCTAACTTTTCTTCCTCTATTTTTAACTCTTGATTGCTCACTATTTTTATAATACTTTTTTTAGCTTTTAGTTTGTTTTCTAAATTTGGTAATCTTGGTTCGTTTATCTCTTTCACAACTGTTATTAAAGCCGGTAACTGAGTTTGGATGATTTCGTTTCCACCTTCTACAGCCCTTTGAACGGTTATCGTATCGTTTGTAATGTTAATTATCTTGTTGACATAGGTTAGTATAGGGATATCTAACTGTGTTCCAACGGATGGTCCTACTTGACCTGTTTCTCCGTCTGTTGCCCTTTCACCGGCGAATATTATATCGTATTGCTTGTCTTTTAAATATTGAGTCAACGTATAAGCGGTTGCTAAGGTGTCCGCACCTGCAAACTTTCTATCAGTTAACAATACTCCTTCATCACATCCCATTGATATTGCTTCTTTTAGTGCGTATTCTGCTGAAGAAGGCCCCATCGTCACAACCGTTATTTTAGTTTGTGGTGTATTTTCTTTAATTCTTACCGCTTCTTCGACTGCATACATGTCCAATGGGTTGAGTTCGGATTCCAATTCACTTCTTATCATTGTGCCAGTTTCCTCATCTATCTGTACCTTGTCAGTGGAAGGTACTTGTTTGACTAATACACATATTTCCATTAAAGATGGCTCCTTTTCAATTTTTTATCTTTCCAACAACATAAGGTCCTTGAGGAATTACCGCTATCTTGGCGCCGTGCCCTTTTAATTTTAAAGCGTTTTTTAATCCTTCTTCTAAACTGTTGATTTTAGTTGAAAAAGTATACTTGTACTCTTCCTCATCCAACGATGACAACATGAAAATGTTTTTTGTTTTTTCTAATACTTGAGTTAACTTTTGTACCTCCCATTGATCACTTTTGAAAGTTTCAGGAGAATCATGGCTTTTTAAAAATTCTTTTATTCCTTTTTCTTTTACTTCTAAAAGCAATTCTTTAAACTCTTTTTTCCCGATACCTTTTTCGCATTTAGAAGCCATTATTATAACTCCATCAGGTTTTAGAATCTCTGAAGCTTCTACCAAGCCTTTAACGGTTTGATAAAAGTTTTGGTCTAAAGGGTACCCAGCATTTGATGTTATCACTATATCCACAGGTTCCTCTATTTTCACTATTGAATCATATGCTACCATTCTACAACCTACTTCGTGAGCTTGAAAGATATCACCTGCATAAATCCCGGTCACTTCTTTTTTGGCGTTTAAAGAAACATTTACTATGAAATCACAACCAGCCATCATAGCTACTTCTCTAGCCATCTTATCAACAGGGTTATTTTCTAACTGACAACTTTTTGAATTTGGATCTCCCATCGCCTTAACGCCATGAAATACTTTCAAGGTTTCAATGCCAACTATTCCTGGGCAGATTGATTTTCTTCCCCCTGAATATCCTGCCATAAAATGAGGCTCTATTAAACCTGTACAGATTTTTAAGTCCGCTTCTAAATATTTTTTATTCACAATGGCAGGACAACCAGAAGAAGTTTCTCCAATCTTCTTCAATTGAGTATCATCGTAAGCGTCGTGATTAATTATTTTTATATTTTCATCCAAAACTTCTTTACCAACTAATTCTTCAAACATACTTTCTGGGACTGGTTCATGTGAACCATTTGCGATTAAGATTGTTATATTCTCCTTTTTAATGCCAGCAAACCTCAAATCAAAGATTATATAGGGCAAAATAAGAGAATTTGGCACGGGCCTTGTGGTGTCAGAAATAACTATACAGCAGTTCTTTTTCCTCTTAGCTATGGTTGTAAGAGAAGGGGTGCCAAAAGGAAGACCTAACGATTTTATCATCTCAATGTCAAAAGCATCCCCTAAGCCTCTAAATTCCCGCTTTTTTAATAAAGAAACATTTAAATGTTTATCTAAATCTAAGATCTTTTTTTCTTTACCGTAGGGAATTTTAACTTTCATTTTTTCACACCTTCAAAGTTATTTGGGTACAATTTGCTAAAACTGTCGCTTTATACCTGACTCTACAAATTTACCATTTAAAAATAGTTTGTATCTTCTCATTTTTAATACCTTCTATTTTAACTCCTTGGGCTGTTGAATGAGTGACATTTTTCTCTAAATCATCGTATTCAAAAGGGGTAAAAACGTTATTTCTTTTCTAATTCAAAGTAATATTGACCACTACCTAAATTTAAGATTACATTTTCTTCATTATACTCTTTTAGTTTAATATTATTTCTTTCTTTAAAATCTTTAATTTGTTCGTTGTCAAACAATAATTCTCTTTCTTCTTTCAAGTTAAATTCATTCCATAATTTGGGGATAAATAAATCAGCTTCCGTTCCAAAAGGTATTACTACTGAGAGTTTAAATAAATTTTCTCCCTTTTCCCATGAAACCTGAAATTCGCCTATTATTGTTTTAATTTTAGCTGAGGCAAATTTTTCTTCTCCAACTAAATGTGGTTTGATTCTAGCTTTTTTCCAGCCATCTTTTTCTAAAGATATTCCAGCCAAATATTTGTAAAAAAAGGTATCTACAGAACCTAACATAATATGATTTTGTGAGTTCATTCCTCCAGCTTCTAACTTTTCCCACCTCTCCCAAACGGTTGTTGCGCCTTCTTTAATCATGTATCCCCAGCTGGGATAGCTTTCTTGAGTTGCTATTCTAAATGCGAGGTCTGAGTATCCATTCTCACTCAGTACATCGAATAAATACCTTGTTCCCACTATTCCTGTATCTAGGTGAGAATCCTGATGCTCTACAATATTGTTTATCAATTTCTCTAAAATAAATTCTTTTTTATCATTCGGAACCATGTTATAGTATAAAGGAAGAATTTGAGATGTTTGAGAAATTAATCGATCTACCGGTCCAAACATTCTACTTTCGTAACCATAATCTTTAAGAAAGTAGTCATTAAAAGATTTTTTAATGTTTTTAGATAATTCAAAGTAATGTTGAGCATCTTTTTCTTTTCCTAAAACCTCAGCAATTTTTGAAAAGAGGTAAACGTCATTGTAGTAGTACCATGTTGAAGTAAACTCTACAGTGGTCTTTTTAGGAGATATAGCTCCTGGAGGGCACCAATCACCAAATTTGCCCAATTTTTTTAGCAAATTGTTTTCACTACTCTTATGTAAAAGCTCTACGTACTTTTTCATAGATTCGTAGTGATCTGACAAAACTTTTTCATTTTTATAGTATTTATACAAGTACCAAGCTATCGTTATGTAAGCTGTTCCCCATGCGGGATCTGCCGGATAAAGTTTTATATAGGCGGGTACAACGTCAGAAATTGAGCCATCCTCTTTTTGTGATAATTTTATCTCTTGAAGATAATTTTCATAAAAAAGGCTCATATCAAAATTGTATATCGCTTCTTCCGCAGATAATTGTGCATCTCCCATCCATCCAAATCTTTCGTCTCGCTGAGGGCAATCTGTGGGAATACTATGTAGGTTACTCAATTGTCCCCACAATATATTTTTATGGATTTTATTTATAAGTTCATTTGAACAGTAAAAATCACCAACCTTTTCTACATCCGAATGAATAAAGCGTCCTTCTATATTTTCTATTGTAGGAACAAATGGGGATCCGCTTACTTCCACATATCTAAAACCATGGTAAGTGAATCGTGGTTCGTAGCTTTCTTTACCTTCGCCTTTTAGGATATATATATCTGTAGCTTCAGCTTTACGAAGTGTATTAGTTTTTAAAGAGCCATCTTCATTGACTAGTTCGCTATGTCTTAGTTTTAATTGCGTACCTTTAGGACCAGATACATTAATTTTTACCCAACCCGTAAAGTTCTGACCAAAATCATATACGAATACACCTGGTTTTAAGGTGTACATTTTTATGGGTTTGAGAATTTTTGTGACTCTAATTGGTGGCATATTTTGGTATCTCAAATTTGGGCCTTCTGTAACTTCTACTTCTTCCCAATTTGAAGCATCAAACTGGTAAGTGCACCAACCTGGCATTTCTAATGTTCCGTCGTATTTTTCACCGTAATATATTCCATTTTCCTGTAATGGTCCATGAGATGAACCCCAACTTTCATCACTTAATATATATTCTTTTTCTCCATTTACGTATTCGATCAATATTTGAGTTATAAGTTTTGGTTTCGAATATCCAAATTGTTCCAAATGTCTTCCGTTACCTAAAATCACTCCTATACAATTCTGCCTTTTAAGAAAGGAAGTAATATCGTAAACATTAAACAAAGCTTCTTTGGAATATTCTGATTGTCCAGGGTCAAGAACATTATTTCCTACTTTTTCTCCATTTAGATAAAGTTCATAGACCCCTAGCCCGCTAATATATGCTCTAGCACTCTGTACCTCATTTTTAATTTCAAATGTTTTTCTAAAATACCCAGCATGGTAATGTTTGAATTTTTCTGTGCTAAAATCACCTGCAGAATAGAAGGTTTTTAAATCTTTTTTTGTAATCCATTTTGCTTTCCAATCACTTTTGTTCAAAGGTCCTGTTTCAAAAAAAGATACTTTACTCCAATTGCTTTCCTCTCCTTTTTCATCCCATATTTTAACTTTCCAGTAATACCTTTTGAAACTTTCCAATTCTTCACCGCTATAGTAGCAGTAATTATCTTCACTTTCGATTTTATGAGTATCCCATATATTTCCTTCATCTTGTTCAATGAGTTGTTGAGATGATGATACTAAAACTCGATAGGCACTTTGTTTTTTTCTCCTTTCACTGGTTTCAACTACCCACGACAGCCTGGGCCTTGTATCTTTTAAGGCTAACGGATTTATAGCGTATGTTGTATACATATTTCTAACATCAATTTTCATATTGGTTTCTCCTTTTGATACAAAAAAATGTTTTTATCCTATTTCTCTCAGATGGCTAACAAATCAATTTAATATGCCGATTCTCTTTCCCTTACCATTTTCCAGTACTCATCACACTCCTTTACGTATTTTATTGTATCCTCAGGTAATCCTTTTTCTTTTCTCACCTCCCTTAAGATTTCCCTTACATCTGTTTCATAGGCTTCTTTTAAAGTCTCTTCTGACGCTACAACGTCATGATTTTCTTGAGCTTGTTTCAATTTTTCATAATCCACTAGTAGAGACTTTGCATAGGTGATTTGTAGATTATTTAAGGACTGTACCACAGCAAGGATTTTTGGTTTTACATTGTGACTTTGATCTAATACCAAGCTGATTTTTTGGTTTTGACTTTCTGCAGAAAGATCAAAAAATTTGTTGAGCTCAACGAAGATTAGAAATAATTCATATGGATTGAGAGAACCAACAGTTAAATCATCATCTGCGTATTTTCTTGAATTGAAGTGAAATCCACCTAACTTATTTTTTTGAGATAACAAAGAAACTATAAATTCAATGTTCGTTCCTTGGGGATGATGGCCTAAATCAACAAGTACCTTCACATTTTCACCTAATTCTTTCGACAACATATATGAAGTTCCCCAATCGAATAGTAGTGTTGAATAAAAGGCAGGTTCAAAGAATTTATATTCTAAAAGCATAGTCATATCTTTTTCTAAATGTTTTGTAATTTGTTTTAATGAATCTTCCAGTAATTCAAAAGATTTATTGAAATCAATCTGTCCAGGATAATTAGAACCATCTGGGATCCACATGGATAAAATTTTTGAATTTGTTTGTTTCATTATTTCTATACATTCAAAGGTTTGATCAATAGCTTTTTGCCTTATTTTTAAGTTAGAATTACTTAGTGAACCAAATAGGTAGTCTTCGTCTTCAAAATAATTTGGATTTACTGCACCTATTTTTACCCCTTTTTCTTCTGCGTACTCTTTTAAAACCTTATAATCTTCAACTTTGTCCCACGGTATATGTATTGCAACAGCAGATACAGCATCGGTTATTTTGTTTACAAATGCAGCGTCATCAATTTTTTCATAAACATTTCTGGCTTCACCAGGAATATGAAAAGCATGAAATCTTGTTCCAGATTTTCCAAACCCCCATGAGGGGACTTCTACTTTAAAATTTTTTATTTTTTCTTTTATCTCAATTAACTCCATCATTGTTCCTCCTTGTTTCTTCTGAAAAATTCTTTGAATGCAGTTATTTTTTCTTCTGGTATTTCATTCACATTAGAATAAAGTTTTGAAATGAATGAAACTTGAGCAAGGAATTCTAAAGTTTCCAGTTTTACATAGGCTTCACTCATGTCTTTTCCTGCAACGGTAACACCATGGTTTTGGAGAACGAATACACGAGATCCTTTTTCTAAACCTTCATTAAAAGCATCTGCAAATTCCTGGGTTCCAGGCATTTGATATGGTATATAGGTTATCGGATCCAATACTAAAGAAGATTCTGGAAGAGCGTTTATTGGTAATTTCTCAAAAGTAATTGCAAAAGAGGTAGCGTATATTGAGTGAGCATGAATAATTGCGTTTACATCATTTGCTTTTTCGTATATTTTTATATGCATTTTTCTTTCTGAAGAAGGTTCTTTAAGTCCGTCGATTTTGTTCCCGTTTTTATCTATGGTGATGATATCTTTCTCTGTTAAAAAGTGTTTTATAGTTGATGTTGGAGTGATATATATTTTGTCTCCATATTTTATACTCATATTTCCGCCCGTTCCATCCGTCAGTTTTCTGTCCCATACTAATTTTGCAAATTCTGCAACTTCTTTTTTTAATTGGTCTTCTAACATTTTGTAGCCTCCTGTGTTTTTATTTTTAGAATTGATATTTCTAAATTTAATATTATATTTTTGTAAAATATGATCATTCTATGATAATATTATGATATAATTTCAACATAGTATATCAGTAATTTTGCTAAATACAAAACTAACATAATCAAAGTTTTTTTGAGTTATTCGCAAATAATTCATTATAATCGACCGTAATCGGATTTCTTGCATGATTTTAAACTTTTTAATTTTTCTTTAAAAATATTTATATAAGACATCGATGGAGAGTGATTTTAATGACAAAAGTTATGAGGCAGGATAAAATTTTAGAAATTTTAGAGAGAGAAAAATCTGTTAATATAGAAGATTTGGCGGAAGAGTTGGATGTATCTATGGTAACTTTGAGAAGAGATATTTCAGAGCTTTATAAAAAAGGACTAATTGAGAAATTCTACGGAGGCATAAGAATCAAGAAAAATAGTTTATCCGAAGCTCGATTTTTTGAGAGAATGAAGCTTAATCAGGATAAAAAGGAAAAGATTGCTGAGTTAGCTTTAAAATTCATAAATCGAGATTCAACATTGTTTTTGGATGCTAGTAGTACTTCTTATATTTTAGCTCAGAAGATAGCTCAAAAAAAAGAGTTTTTAAACATTGTGACTAATAATCTGTACACCGCATTGGCACTCAGTGAGAATCCTACTCACAATGTTGTAGTTGCGGGTGGAACTTTAGATAACAAAAATGGTGTAACTACTGGTGTTATCCCCGAGAATATGATGAAAGAAATCCGTGTAGAAAAAGCCTTTTTTTCTTGTAGCGCTTTTTCTTTTGAAGAAGGCGCATTTGAGCATCTTCCACAAAGTGCAAGTATCAAAAAGATTGTGGGAGAAAATTGTAATGAAATATATATGCTTGTCGATAGTTCTAAGTTTGGTAAAAAATCAATAATGAAAACATTTGAAATAGAAGAAATAGATAAATTTATCACTGACACTTATAACGAGAATTTATACAAAATCTTTGCAGATAGGTTTGTTTATTAAATAAAGGGGGCATTTGCCCCCTAAAATAAACTATTTTTTGCTGTAGTGCTTCCTCATTTCTTCGTTACCTGGCAATGCAAGAATTTCATCGATAACTTTTACTACCTGGTCGTAAGATTTTGTACGTGGATCTCTGATCAAGAATTCTTCGAGTACTTTTTTATCTCCAGTTAGGAATGCTTCTAATGCCCATTCCATCCTCATAATTCTTGGGTATAAGTACATCTTTTTAATTCTTTCTGGAAATGGCGGATCTATTTTGTAACGATGGATTCCATCTTTGTCTGCATACACAGGAATTTCGACGGCTACATCGTCTGGAATGCCAGGTATAGTACCATTATTCGGTAAATTGAGAACAAGATCTACTTTTTCATCGTTTAATAAGGCATTTGCTAACAATATATGTTGTTCACCGCTTTTCTTTTGCGGATCTAACAAGCTGTATATTTCTTTTGTGAATTCTTCTTTTACATCGTTTTTGGTTTGAGAGATTATCTCGTTGAGTGAATCTTTTGAAAGTAATTTGGCGTTTTTATTCTCTTGGAAATATTTGGCAACTTTTTGCATTGCTAATGCAATCTCTGCTTGTCTGTCTTGATACCATTTCCATCCTAATTCTGAATCAACGCCTCCCCATGGCTCTCCAAACCATTTTTTCTTTGTTTCAAGGTTGTAATGGTATTTCCAACTTCCGTTCCTGACTGTGTCTCCAATGGGCATTTTTCCATAGAATTCATACATATCTTTTGCAACGGGAGAGAGTTGATCGTCGAATGGATTGGTGGGTTTGAAATTTTTAACCTCTTTTTCTAATAGTTCATCAATGAGTGGATAGGCATCTTTTCCTTCGTACATGAATTTTGTTAACCATATTCCATGGTTTACACCTGCTACTTGCCATTCGACTTTTTCCGCATCTAAACCTAATTTTTCAATTATATGGTCTACTCCATGATGTCCATGGCATATTCCAACCATGTTTATGGGGACCGTTCTTGTTATTAAATTAGTTAATTCGAAGACAGGGTTTGCCGCCTGCAAAAGCCATGCCTTAGGAGATATCCTTTCAATAGCTTTTGCAACATCGTGCATGAACTTTAATTGGTTGAAATTACTTATTGTGTAATAATCTGAAACCATGTTGAATTCTTGTGAGTCTATTCCTCTGTAATATCCGTATTTTTCTGAAATTTTTCTTACTTGTTCAAAGTAACTGTGTCCTCCAACAAGGGCTGTATTTACAACAAAACTTGAGTCTTTTATTGCATCTTCGATGTTTGTTGTAGTTTCAAATCTCAAATCTGCTCCGAACTCTTCTGCAAATTTTTTAGCAAGCATATGTACTGCATTCAATCTGTCTTTGTCTATATCCATTAAGGATACTAGGCTTCCTGATAATCCCTTTGTTTTACAAAGGTCAGTAACCAATCTCAAAGAAAATGCAGCACTTCCTGCTCCAATAATTCCTAACTTGATAGCTGTCATTTACCTTTTTCCTCCTTTGTAAGTTCTTTAATTATGTGGATTTCCTTATCACCAATCTAGGTGGTAGAAAAATTTGATCCAAATTATACTCGGTGTGTGCATTCGTTTTTTCAATTTTTTTGATTAATATATCAACGCTTTTTCTACCGATTTCTCGTGTGGGTTGCGCGACGCTGGTTAACGGTGGATTTGTTAAATTACAAATTATGGTGTTATCAAAACCTACTACCGCTACATCATCTGGAACTTTCATTTTATTTTTTATCAAAATATTGATCACTTTTGTTGCTATAATATCGTTTATAGTGTAGACTGCTGTTATATTATTATCTATAATTTTTGTTAATAACTTTTTTTCACTGCTTTTTGTGAAATCAGATATCTCCTCAGGAGCCACTAGATAATTGTCTTCGTTAAAATTCAAATTGTTAGCTATGATTTCTTCATAAAATCCTTTTAACTTTTTATCTTTTAAATATCCAATATATCCGATGTTTATGTGCCCTTTATTTATTAGATATTTAGCAACGATTTTTCCCGCCAAATAGTGATCAACCGTTACATAATCAAAACCGTCTAAATCTTGGGCACATATAACAGTAGGTAAGATTGATTTGATTTTAGTTATATGTTCAACATGAGACAGATCCGTTGGATTTATGATTAATCCGTCAACTCTTCTACTTAAAAGCATTTCTATTTGTTCTTTTTCTCTTTGAAGGCTACCATAAGTGATTGACAGAACAATGTTATAATGATAGTAATTTGCTTCTTCTTCTAAGGATTCTAGTATTTCTGGGAAATAAGGGTTCGTTAATTCGGGTAGTACTATTCCAATAAGAAAGCTTTTATTTTTGACAAGGCTTCGAGCCATTCTATTTGGTTGATAATTGTATTTTCTAATGTATTCTAAAACTTTTCTTTTGATTTCAGGATTGACGTTAGGATTATTATTTATCACCCTTGAAACAGTTGATTGAGAAACTCCAGCCATTTTGGCAATTTCTTTCATTGTTTTCATAAAAATTTTCTCCATTTCCTTTAAAATCATGAATTCGATTTATCTAAGAAGTACTCGAATTACTTTAAATACTTTCTGAATACGTATTCTTATTTTATCAGAATTATATTATTTTATCAAATCCGATTAGAGATAATTAGAGGCGATTAAAGAGATTTAGGATTGATTATACTGTAAAAGCTTTGTTTTTCAGCCAATTCAATAAAAGCTTAGTTATTTGAAGAAGTTTCGAGGGAGGAGTGAAATTAAGCGATGAAATGTATATGAAAGGAAAGAGATTTTTTCCAAAAAGTATTGATTACTTTATTAGGTGAAATATCAGATCAATAAATTTCTTTTCTTTCTCTTCATTCCATATAAATTCTTTTTGATGTTTTTCAACGTTTTTTATGATGCTTGCGTAATTTTTGCATGCGTTAGTAATCTTTTCAACACTTTCTTCCAAGTTAGCTGGATTTATAACTACTCCTAAGCCTAAATTTTCTACCTGTTTAGCCATTGACACAAAAGACTCTTTTACAATAACAGGGGTACCTGCAGCTAAGGAATCATAAAACTTGTGAGGCAAAGCGTAAATGTCGTTTTTATAATCTCTGTTTTTGACGGTGTTGTAAGAAATTAAAGAAAACATGGCTTTGGATAGTTCATTCATCATTTCATCGTAAGGTAAGAAATTTGTATATTCATGGGCTATGTCCATAAACTCTTTTGAATCCATTCCTATAACCTTGAATTTAAAACCCTTTTCGATTAAAGATTTTAGGATTTTTTTCTCATCTTCTATCTTTCTTGTTACTTTACCAACTAAGACAATTTCTTTTCTCTTTTTTTGAGTATCGGGTTTTATAATAAAATTTGCGTAATTTGGTATAATATACGTTTTTTCTTTATCTACGTTCGTTTTGTCAACAACATCATTTCTTGTTTCTTCTGAAACGAAGATTGCCAGATCTGAGAGTTCTAATTGCTTTTTAAAGAGCCTCCAGACCGCTTTTGCTTTTAAATTTCCAATAATTCCTTCTAATTCTGCTAAAAAATTTTCTGGATGATATTCGTGAATATCGTAAACGACTTTTTTATTTCTTTTTTTTGCTATTTTAAAGGGCTCCAAAGGTCTGCTTGCTAGAAAATGATGCATGTATAAGATGTCGTAATTTTCTTCAGATACCAAATCGCATATTTTTTTATCAAGAGGCCTTCTATTAATAAGCTTTTTTAATGGATTGCCTTTTGTCTCTTTGATTTCTTTTATGGGTATGTATTCAATATTTCCATCTATATATTCTTTTTCGTCCTTGTTGGTCCAGTATTGGTAAATAATCTCATGAACTTTAGAAAGAGTTTTAACTGTTCTATATACTCTTTTGTCAAATTTTGGGTGCATGTAACCAATGATTAGTATTTTCATAAGATTTCACCTTCAAAAATGGATATTTTAGATAGCTTATCAATTCTCTACGGAAAATTGTATTTAGTAAATGTTTTTATATAAAAGTATAGTATTACAAAACAGGATAAATAACTCGACTTACTATCCTATTATCTTTATTATCTTTACTATTTTTTCCCCTGTTTTTCCATCTCCGTATATGTTTTCTACATTTGAAGATATTTCGTTGCTCATTATATGATGAAACTTATTTTTGATTTCCGCAGGTTCACTTAGTACATTCCAACCTGCTTGTGTTAACTCTCTCCAGCCTGTGTCTGGCATAACAACTATCGTTCTTTTCTCTGCAAAGTATGTTTCTTTTTGCAACCCTCCACTGTCTGTTAATACAAGAATGCTCTTTTGTATCAATCCCATCATATTTAAATAATCAAGAGGTTCTATCAATTGAATATTTTTTGTGTATTTGTTAAGATTGAATTCATCTATTCTCTTTTTGGTTCTTGGATGTATGGGAAAAACAACCTTTATTTCTTTTGTTATTTTGTCTAACTCTTTCAAAATACTCTCTAGTTTTTCTTTACTGTCTGTGTTGAAATCCCTATGAATCGTAGTGACTATGTATTTATTTTCTTCCAAATTCAATTTGTCTATAATATCTTCTTTGAAATATGGCTTCATCTTTAAAAAGAGATCGTACATTATATCTCCTGTGAAATACACTCCTTCAGTGATACCTTCTTTTTTTAAGTTATTTACAGCTAGTTCAGAAGGGCAAAATAAGTATTTCGATATATGATCCGTTAATACTCTATTTATCTCTTCAGGCATGTCTTTTGGTTCTTGTCTTATCCCTGCTTCCACGTGTGCAACAGGGATCTTTAATTTTGCTCCAACTATTGCTCCTGCTAATGTAGTATTTGTATCTCCATATACTAATATAATATCTGGATGTTCTTTTAATACGACCTTTTCAAATTCTATCATTGTCTTAGCCGTCATCTAGGCATGCGTTGCTGAACCTACGCCTAAATTGTAATCAGCTTTTCTTATGTTTAAAACTTGAAAGAACACATCAGACATATTGAAGTCGTAATGTTGTCCAGAATGAACTAAGATTTCTTTTATTCCTTTTTTCTCAAATTCTTTATTTAGAATCGCTTCTTTTATTATCTGTGGGCGAGCTCCTATTAAACTGATTAGTTTCATGATAGTTCCTCCGTTTTTAACGTATTATGTATTTTAGTTAACGGCTTTTGCTGTTATTATTATCTCTGATTTATTATATCATAAGAAACAACTGCTTTCTACATGAAGCTAATGTGAGATATAGAATTAAAAGGAA
The DNA here is from genome assembly GCF_002895565.1 of Petrotoga mexicana DSM 14811. GTDB lineage: Bacteria > Thermotogota > Thermotogae > Petrotogales > Petrotogaceae > Petrotoga > Petrotoga mexicana. Next base: position 23,521 of record NZ_AZRN01000008.1, on the reverse strand, counting down.
AGTTTATTTGTTATAATTATGAATATGTGACTTATTAAGATATATAGATTTCCTCACTGGGGAGGTTTTTGTATGATCAATACGTTGTTTAAATCGTTTTTGTTTTTGCTTTCGTATCTGCCTCTTTTTGTTATCTTTGCCATTAATAATTTTGGGAACGTTTTGTTCTTATTTTTTAGTATTTTTTCGATTTTTGTTTTTGTTGTTTCTTTGGTTCTTTTTATTTCTGCTAAGAATAATGCCGAGGAAAAGTTCATTAAATTTGAGAAAGTAGAATCGCAGAATGTGAGATTATTGGATTATATTTTTGTTTATATCTTGCCTTTTATCAATATGGGTGGCATAAAAGAATTGATTTCTTTTACCATAATCGTTTTTATCGTAGGCAATATTTATGTAAAAACGGATTTAATTGTTATAAACCCTGTCCTTTCTTTATTTGGCTATAGTATTTACAAGGTTTATCTTATGGACGGACGAGAAAAGAGTATGCGGTCCGCTTGGTTGATTTCAAAGTCAATAACCGAAGGAATGAAATTAAAAGAGTTTTCCAAAGATATTTATTTGGGGATGGGTGGCAAGAGATGAATAAAGTTAATTGGGATGAGATTTTAGAGAATATCTTTTTAAAAGAGAATTTAGAATCTCTTAGAGAGTTAATAGATACTTCAGAGGATTTCATAATGGATGTTTTTATCCAAAATGAGAAAGACGAGATATTTTGGTTGAAAAATGAAGATCCCTTCTTTTTCAAGAGCATTTTTCTGGCCTCTGCTGACGAGTTTTTAAATGATTTAATCAACAAAGAGTCAAACAAGGTAGATGAGTACGAGACAGTCATTCATGACAGGAGTTTTTTGTATCTAAAAGATGTTAAAGAGAATGTGAGTGATGTTGGGGATATTGTTGAGATTATTCGTGAAGGTAAGTATATAAAAAATTATTCTAATGAAGAGTTGGAAACGATTAAGAAGTTCAAACTGATAGTAAAATTGTACAGTAATGAGTTGAATGATTTTTTGTTGGGTATTCAATATTTAACAGCTTCCAAAATCTTTAAAGATAAAAGAATTTTAGCCCTTACTGCACGTAAAATTCAACCTTTAAAAGAACGACTTTTCATAATTCCTAAAAATAGTTTTGATTACATGGTTGTTGGAGATACTGTCTTAATTAGAAATCTGACTTATTTTGAAAGAGATTTCGGGTTTTACAAGAAATATGAAGAGGCTAAAGATGAAGTTATCGAGGGAATAAAAAGAGAGGAGAATCTTTTTGGTAAGGATATTAAATTAAAAGGTATCGATTATTTTAGTGAGAAAATCAAAAATAAACCTTTGTATTTGAAGAGGTTTTATAAGGTTATAAAAAAAGGTAATTATAAGAAATTTGAGTTTTCAAAGGTTAAGGAGATAATAGATGATTTCAATCTAAAAGTTAAGTTTGATGAGAGTAATAAATGTATTGATTTAGGCGAAGAGACTTCTATTAAAGATTTTTTGCAACTCTACGACGAACTGTATTATAGATCTGATTTGTCAGGCAATAGAATGGTAGCAAGTGAAAATAGCCCTTATAAAGAGTAATATTTTTCTTTCAAAAATTCAACGATTCTTTGAGATGCCTTTCCATCTCCAAAAGGGTTGTTTGCTTTGCACATTTGAGCATATTTTTCTGTTTCTAATTCTTTCATGGCTTGATACACTTTTTCTTCTTGTGTTCCAATTAATTTTGCTGTTCCTGCTTCTATTGCCTCTGGTCTTTCCGTTGTTTCTCTTAAAACCAGCGTTGGCTTGCCCAATGTGGGAGCTTCTTCTTGTATCCCTCCCGAATCTGTCATGATGTAATAACTTTCGTCCATTAACGCTATGAATTCTAAGTATTCAACAGGATCTATTAGTATGGCTTTTTCTTCATTCCCAAGTATTTTATACACAGTTTCTCTCACTATCGGATTTAAGTGAACTGGAAATACTATGTACATTTCTTTGTTTTCGTGTAGATATCTTTTTATTGCTTTCATCACGTTTTCTATCGGTTTTCCCCAGTTCTCCCTTCTATGCATCGTTACTAAGATAAACTTTTTGTTCTTTATGTTGTACTTTTCTTTAATCTTTTCTATATCTTTATTTTTGTTTTCTTTTACCCATAGTAATGCATCTATAACTGTGTTCCCAGTTACTATTATGTTTTTTTCTTCTACCCCTTCTTTTAGTAAGTTATCTTTTGCCTTTTGGGTAGAGGCAAAGTGGTGCTTTGCAATTGTGCCTGTTAGTCTTCTGTTCATTTCTTCTGGGAAAGGGTTGTATATATCGTTCGTTCTTAAACCTGCTTCTACGTGGCCAACAGGTATTTTGTTGTAAAAAGCAACGAGACTTGCTACAAATGAGGAGGTTGTATCCCCTTGTACTAGTATGTAATCGAATGGTTCAATTTTTAGTATTTTATCTATCTCTGTAACTAGTTTTGAAGTTAGTTGGGGTAGAGTTTGGTTTTTTGTCATTATATTTAAGTCGTAGTCTGGTTTTATTTCAAAAAGATTCAACACTTGATCGAGCATTTCTCTGTGTTGAGCGGTTGCTATTACTTTAACTTCCATATTTTCTTCTTTCATCTTTTTGTATAATGGTGCCATTTTTATTGCTTCTGGCCGCGTTCCAAATATCATTGCTGTTTTCATTAAAAAAAGCTCCTTTTTATTAACTTATAATGCCTTTAGAAACTCTAAAACTTGTGTTAGCGCTCCTTTGCCCCGATCCCCACCCTTTTAGGGAAAAGATGAGCAAAGCTCTACCCTATAACTCACCATGTAATGTAATTATATCATAATATATGTTTTAGGGGTAATTGTTTTTTTGCCTGTTAATCTAACATAGAAGATACTTTGAGCTTCTTTGTTAAAAGATAAATAAAATTCTTTTAGCGTTAATTTTTTGATTGTATAATATAAATGTATAAAAAAGGTGTGAATTTTTGCCTTTCCAGGAGGATGTGTATGGATAACAAATGGATTAGAATAAAAGGTGCGAGAGAGCATAATTTAAAAAATATAGATGTTGAGATACCTAAGAATACCCTTTCAGTCATTACCGGCTTATCAGGTTCAGGGAAATCAACTTTAGCTCTTGATACTATATATGCCGAAGGTCAAAGAAGGTATTTAGAGTCTGTTTCTTCCTATGCAAGGCAGTTTTTAGGTAATCTGAAAAAGCCCGATGTTGAATTTATCGAGGGCCTCTCTCCTTCAATTGCTATTGAACAAAAATCTGTAAGTCATAATCCAAGGTCAACGGTAGGCACCATCACAGAGATTTATGATTATATTAGAGTTTTGTTCGCAAGGGTTGGTAAGGCTTACTGTCCAAAGTGCAATATTCCATTGCAAAGTTCTACTGTAGACGAAATTGTGGATAATATTTTTAAGAATTTTAAAGAGGATGCAAGATTATATATCTTTGCTCCAATTGCTAAGGAAAAGAAAGGTGAGTTTAAAAAAGAACTCCATAATATGAAGATCTCTGGTTTCAAAAGGGTAGAAATTGACGGAGTGATATACGATTTAGATGAGATAGACTCACTTGAAAAGAGCTATAGGCATAATATAAACCTACTTGTTGATAGAGTTAAGTTGAGAAAAGATAATTTTGAGAGAATCTTCGAAGCGGTTGAATTGTGCCTTAAAGAAGGGGATGGCTTTGTAGAAATTAGGGAAATGGATAATAATGAGAACGTCATTTCTAATCAAACTTATTCAGAGAATCTAGCTTGCCCTAAATGTGGATATAGTTTTCCAGAAATTAACCCCAAATTGTTTTCATTTAATAGCCCTTATGGGGCATGTTCTGAATGCCATGGATTAGGTTTTAAGTTGGAGGTTGAACCTGAATATATATTTGATATAAACAAGTCTTTAGAAGATGGCGCTGCTTTGAATATGGGGAAAGACACTTTCATGGTGAGCATGATGAAAGATGTTGTTCGAAGTTTGGGAGAGGATCCATCAAAACCTTTAAAAAGCATGCCTTCAAAAGTTTTAAATACCTTACTGTATGGGACTGACAAAGAAATAGATTTTTCTTTTTCAAAAAGAAATGGAGATAGTTATGAGTTTACTAGAGAGTTCGAGGGGATGGTGAATTGGTATGAAAGAAGGTACAGGCAAACAGATTCGCGGGAAATAAAGGAATGGATCGAAAGAAATTTCATGATTCAAAAGACATGTCAAGCCTGTAATGGTAAAAGATTGAGGGAAGAAGCATTAAGCGTTAGGATAGATGGATATAGTATATACGATTTGACAGAAATGCCAATTAGTGAACTAAAACTTTTCTTTGATGCATTAAAACTAAGTGATTTTGAAATGGAAATTGCCCACGAACTTCTTAGAGAAATAAATAGAAGGTTAACTTTTTTGGTCGATGTAGGACTTGATTATTTGACACTTGGAAGAAATGCGACAACTCTTTCTGGTGGAGAGTCTCAGAGGGTTAGATTGGCTACACAGATAGGATCGGGGTTGACAGGTGTAACATATGTTCTGGATGAACCGACTATAGGGCTTCACCAAAGAGACAACGATAGGCTTATAAATACTTTAAAAAAGTTGAGAGACCTCGATAATACGGTAATAGTTGTCGAACATGACGAGAACGTTATTAGATCTTCTGATTATATAATAGATCTCGGACTTGGGGCTGGAGTCAATGGAGGAAGAGTTATCTTTCAAGGTCCTACTAGTAACTTGTTAGAGAATTCTAATGGGTCTCTTACAGGGAAGTATTTAAGAGGAGAAAAAAGAATAAATATACTTGATAAAAAGAGAGTTGAAAAGAACAGTAGTTTAAAGATAATCGGTGCCAAACATAATAATCTGAAAAATGTCACGGTTGAGATTCCCTTAGGGAAGTTTGTAGTTATAACCGGAGTTTCAGGTTCTGGTAAATCTTCGCTGATTATGGATACATTGTATCCGGCTTTGCAAAAAGAGCTTTACAATTCCAGAGTGAGACCGGGAGAATATGAAAAGATCGAAGGCTTAGAATATATAGATAGTGTGATTTCTATAGATCAAAGCCCTATTGGTAGAACTCCAAGAAGTAACCCAGCTACATATACTGGAGTATTCGATTATATTCGTGAACTGTTCGCTGCAACACCTGAGGCTAAGATTAGAGGATACGATAAGGGAAGGTTTTCCTTCAACGTTAAGGGTGGAAGGTGTGAAGCGTGTAAAGGTCATGGGGTTTTGAAGATCGAGATGCAATTTCTACCTGATGTGTATGTAACTTGTGATGTATGTAAAGGAAAAAGGTACAACAAAGAGACACTAAAGGTTACTTACAAAGGTAAAAATATTTCTGATGTTTTAGATATGACTGTGGATGAAGCTTTGGACTTTTTCAAGAATTTACCATTAATAAAAAATGTTCTACAGCTATTGCAAGATGTGGGTTTGGGATACATAAGATTGGGTCAGTCTGCCACTACCCTTTCTGGTGGAGAAGCTCAAAGGATCAAATTAACTTCTGAGTTGAGAAAGAAATCCACCGGTAATACGGTTTATATACTCGATGAACCTACGACAGGTCTTCATTTTGAAGATATAAAAAAATTAATAAAAGTTCTCAATATTCTCGTTGAAAAGGGTAATACTGTTATAGTAATAGAACACGAGATGGACATTATAAAAAATGCAGATTACATTATAGACTTGGGACCAGAAGGTGGAGAAAATGGGGGCTACATTGTAGCTACAGGCACCCCAGAAGAAGTAGCTGAGAGTGGTACTTACACCGGTTACTATTTGCAACAAGTTTTATCAAAAGAAAGAATTTCAAAGTAAAAATAATTGTGTTGTTTTGTACAATAACTATTCTTTCTTAAGCCAATTTATAGTCTGTTCTGCCACTTTTTCTTTTTCGATATCGTTTACAACTACGTGCCTGCTTTCTTCCAATATCAGAAATTCGGTTTTTCCTTTAATATTGTTTTCTATAATTTCTTTTACCGAAAAAGGAACTGCTTCGTCTTTTTTTGATAGTATTACATAAGTTTTAGATGTAACTTTTGAAAGGTTTTTAAGAGCCATTTTTTGTAGTTTGTAAAGATCTGCTGCCTTCGAAGGCCAGTCATAATTCCAGTATTGACTGGCAAGATAATCGAGCTTTTCGTCATCGAATGTTTGAGGATTCTTCTTTTTTATTTTCTTAACAATAAATCCAAAGAATGGAGTTAAATTTATTCTCCGATCTTTTGCTTTTAGTGCAGGAGCAGCTAAAACAATTTTTTCTGGATGGAATTTACTTGCTAAGAGAGTTGTTAATACACCTCCCATGGAAAGACCTAAAATATAGACTTTTTTGTGGTAGGCTTTTAAGTCAAGGTAAGAATCTACTGATTTTCTGAGCCAATCTCTCCAATTAGAGTTTAAAAAATCGTTGGAATTGGTTCCGTGTCCCGGGAGTCTAGGTATGTATATAGAAAAACCAGATTTGTGAATCTGTCTACCTATGTAATACATATCATGAGGAGAACCTGTGTAACCATGTAGAATTAACACGGCAATATTTGAATCATTTTTTAAATAAAGCTCCTTTGATATTGGTGAGACAGATGTGCTTGTTGGTATTTTATCGAAGAAACTCAAAATATGTACCCCCCTTAAAAAGCCTGATAATTATCAGTTATTCTCAAATTGTAGCCTATAAAGGTCATAGTAAATTCCGTGGTTGTTGATAAGTTCTTCATGACTTCCTTCTTCAACAACTAAACCTTTGTGAACGACTATTATTCTGTTAGAGTTTTTTACGGTTGAAAGTCTGTGTGCAATCGAAATTATAGTTGAACGTTCAGATATTTTATTTAGAGCTTGTTGTATTAGAAATTCAGTTTCGACATCGACGTTAGCTGTTGCTTCATCTAAAATTATAACTTTTGAATTAAAAAGTACCGCCCTAGTTAAGGCTACCAATTGTCTTTCGCCAGATGATAAAGTTCCACCTCTTTCTGTGATGACTGTATAATAATTTTGGGGCAAACGAGAGATAATTTCATCTGCATATACAGATTTTGCAACCTTTTTTACTTCTTCCTCGGGAATGTCTTGGTTAAATAATCTCATATTATCTAAAATAGTTCCGGAGAACAAGAATACATCTTGAGGTACAACAGCAATTTTTTTACGTAATTCGTTGAGATCGTATTCATATAATTCTTTATCGTCTAAAAGTATTTTACCACTTTGATATTTGTAAAGGCCACTTATCAATTTAATTATTGTAGTTTTTCCTGAACCTGTTTCCCCAACTATGGCTACTCTTTCATTGGGATTTATCTTGAAATTTACGCCTTTTAAGACTTCTGTATTTCCATCGTACGAGAATTTAACGTTTTGAAATTCAACTTTGCCCTCTTGAATACTTGTATATTTTTTCCTTCCAAAATCTTCCTGTTCTTGATCGAATATCTTAAAAATTTTTCCAGCTGATGCGAATGCATTCTGCATTATGTCATATTTTTCTGCCAGGTCGAACAGAGGTCTAAAGAACATATCTACATAAGAAGTGAAGGCATAGATAGTTCCAAAGGTTGTCTGCCCATCAGTTAATAACAAAGAACCAAACCAAAGTAAAACGCTAATTGTGAAATACTGTAAAAGACTCATTAAGGGTCTAAAGATTGCAAATACGTGCAATTGCTGCACATTTGCACGATATACCTTGGTACTCATATAATCGAATTCCTTTTTCTTTCTCTCTTCTTGGTTGAATAATCTTGTAACATTGCTTCCAGATAGATTTTCGGCTAAGTAGGAATTTAGAGCCGATATTCTGGTTCTAACCTTGTCGTAAGCCTTTCTATCAAAATGCCTGAATAAAACAACTGAAACAACGATAACTGGGAACATAGACATCGTATATAGGCTCAGTTTGAAGTCTAACACCATCATTAAAATGATTACACCAGTTATTATAGCTATATCTTTGAGTAAACTTGTTACAACCTCACTGAAGAAATCTGAAAGATTTTGGGAGTCATTAACCACACGTGTTGTAACTTTGCCCGGAGGATTTTTTTCAAAAAATGTATATTTGAGTTTTAATATATGACCAAATAAATCTTTCCTCAGATGAAAAATAACCTTTTGACCAACTAAATTAGCAAAGAAAACTTGACCGTAATTTAAAACAAATTGTCCCATAAGTACTGATATAAAAATTAGGCTAAACACATGGATTTTTCGATAGGCTGCGTCAAAGTATTGGGAATACTGCTCCCCTGAGACTTGTATTCTTTCACCTGTTTGATTGTTAACCATATAATAATTGTTGTCTCTTTTCTCTAGATTATAGGCTCCGTTTTCCTGTTCAATAAATTGCAATTCACTCCCAGGGACCATATCAAATGAATACTCTACATTTATTACGTTATCAATCCCGTATCGTATAAAAATAGGTAAGGATAGCTCTATTATCGTTGCTATCGCCAAAGTTAAAAAGGTCAAAAATAGTAATAACTTGTATTTCTTTATGTACACCCACAACCTCATGAAGGTTTTGAGATCGCCTTCGCTTTTTTCTTTTTCTTCTAAAAATATTTCTTCATGAACTGAAGCCATTGCTCTACTCCTCCAAATTTTTTTCTATTAATTGTTTCATGTACATCGAATAGTAAATACCTTCTCGTGAGATCAACTGATTGTGACTACCGTTTTCAACGATTTGACCATCATCGAATACATAAATCTGGTCGGCATTTTTAACCGCCTTGAGCCTGTGAGATATAACGACGATTGTTTTGCCTTTTGCTTGTTGCCTAAGTGTTTTGATAATTTCTTCCTCCGTTTCGGTATCCACAGCGGAAAGACAATCGTCTAATATTATCATTTTTGATCTTTTAGCTAGAGCCCTCGCTATAGTAACCCTCTGCCTTTGACCACCTGAAAGTGTAGCCCCTCTTTCTCCCACTATTGTGTCATATTTATTTTCAAAGTTCATTATATCATCATGTACATGAGAAAGTTTTGCAAATTCTTCCACTTTATCTTCTATTTTTTCATCGGAAAAGGCTATATTTTCTCTTATCGTCATTGAAAATAAGAAACTATCTTGTGGTACATACGAGACATTGTCTCTTATAAATTCACCGTTTACATCGTTTATATCTTTTCCGTCCAAAAATATTTGTCCTCTTTCAACTGGGTATAGTTTAACAAGGAGTTTTGCTAATGTAGATTTTCCTGAACCTATTCTTCCAACAAAGGCTACCATTTCTCCAGGGTTTATATTCATGTTTACATCGTTCAAAACTACCCTTTGTGAACCTGGATATTTGAACGTTAGATGGTTGATTTGATAATGGCCCTGGAACTCGAAATCTTTTCTTGGAGGTTCTTTTATTGAATTTTTTTGTTCTAAAACTTCGTTAACCCTTCTTAAAGAGGCTCTTCCTCTTTGTATTAGGTTGATTAAATTTCCAACCGCCATCATTGGCCATATCAACATTCCTATATATTGGTTTGTCATTATGAAGTCTCCAAGGGTTATCTGGTTGTTTATTACCATTGGTCCACCAAAATTGAAAACAAAGATAGTTGCTAATTGTCCTACCAACATCGCTAAAGGAAACATCAATCCCCAAACTTTTATCAAGCGGATGTAAGAATTATAGAATTCTTGAGACTTAGTGTCAAATATCTCTTGCATCGTGTCATAGTTTGAATACAACTTTACAACATCCACACCAGAGACATTTTCTTCGGTTATATTTGATAACTCCGAAGTTTTTTCTTGTAATTCTCTGAACCTTCTGTGGATGAATCTCCCAAAAAAGAGTGATATAATTGCTATTAAAGGAAGCGGTAGTACCGAAATAAAAGTCAATCTCCAATTCACGAAAGTACCCATTGCGAATAAGGTTAAAGTTGTCATTGTTATAGTATCAACAAGCATTATAACCGACATCCCCATCATACGTCTTAACATCAAAACATCAGAAGTGAACCGAGTCATCAAATCTCCTGTTCTCCATTTGTCAAAAAAATCTTGGTCCAATCCGATGATGTGATTGAACATTTTCTTCCAGCTTTTATACTCAAAAAGTCTGGCTGCTCCAATAATTGAAATCCTCCAGAAAACTCTACCAATACCTAAGCCTAGAGCTAACATGATTATTCCAAACACCAATGTTTTAATTTGGTTAAGGTTTGGGGATTGAGTATTTAGTAGATCTACTATGCTTCCAATTTGTCTTGGAATAAACAGCTGAATGATATCAACGGTGATAAGAAAGAGAATTCCAATGAGGTATCTCCACCAGTATTTTTTAATAAACTCTTTGATCAAAAGATTCACCTACCCAAATTGATTAGTATTCCTAACAAAATTATATCACGTGATTCAAGGAATATCAATTATTTTCATCGAAAAAATATAAGAGAACTTAAAAAATAAAAAAGGGGCGCTAATTATTTATTTTTAGAGGTGATTTTTGTGTTTGAAAGTTACGATAACGTTTATAATTTTTGGTTCGAAAATGGTGCAAGTTCTGTTACGTTTTTAGAATATGATGATGGATTGATAGCCTTTGATAGTTCACTTTATCCAAGAAAGTTTGAAGATATGGTTAAAATAGTAGAAGAACGTACTTCAAAAAAATTAAAAAAAGTTTTTTTCACTCATTTTCACCCTGATCACACCTTTGGAGCTATTTTTAGCAAACGTAAATTTGATTTATATATGAACAGAAAAACATTGGACTTTCTTGATACTTTGGATACTACTTTTTTAAAAGAGAGTTCAAAGATAGCGGACTATAACTTCAACAATTTCAAAGAGGCCTTAAAAGAAAAAAACATCGTCATTTTTGAGAATTCTATTTTTCTTTTCTTAAAAGAACAAATTTTATCAGCAGAAAATATAGGTGGACATACTTTAGATTCAACAATCTATATCCTTAAACCACAAGGATATTTGATAAGTGGTGATCTAGTATTTTCTAAGGTGCATGCAGAAATTCTTAATTCCAATGTTGACGAGTGGATATCTAGATTAAATAGCTTATCTTCCCTAGATATAAAAATGGTTTTTCCAGGGCATGGGAAACCAGAAGGGAAAAAGCTTTTGAGAGAACAATTGAGCTATTTGAAAAGAAAGAAAAACGGGGAGGATATGGAAAAAAGGTACGCAGATTATTCCTTGCCAGATTTAGCTCATTTATAATGAAACTAGGAAGATTTTAGAATTTTGTTCAGTGTGGCATCTCCTTCTTCATCAGACAAAGGTGCAATTTCTTTGATGTCTATTATGATCTTTTTATTCTCCTCGGAATTCAAAATTTCTAACTTTTCTAGAATCTTTATATTTTCATATGGTTTAAAATAGTAAATATTGAATTTGGTAAAGTCTATATTAAGCAATTTTAAGAAATTTCTGGTTTTCGGAATGTACTGTTGAATCTCATATACCCCTTCTTCTGTCACCACTACATCAAAATTTTCTGGTTTAAAAAACGGTAGGAAAGATGAAAGTAATTCAGGGATAGTAGCAGTACGTACAGATATTTGATCGTATTTATCTACTTCATCACGAACGTTTGTGTAAAAAACCGTATCGAAAAGATCATAACAATAATAAATATTTTTAAATAAGGATGGTTTTTCAAAGGTAAATATTATATATCTGTTATCTATATAGCTTAATTGTGCGGAAATTTCTTTAATATCAGTTATTTGAAACTGAATATCAATATCAAATATTAATTTTTTGTAACCCAAGTAACTCTCTAAAATGCCTTCTAAGTTTGGTTGAGCAAATATAAAGGAAGAAAAAACAAGCAAAGAAAAGAGTAAATATTTCTTGTTTATCATTTCAGAGTTTTCATCCTTTCTCTTAATGAAACGATTTCTGTTACCCTAATTCCAAAGTTTTCATCAATAACAACAACTTCACCTCTAGCTATTAATCTTCCGTTGGCATAAATATCCAATGGTTCACCTGCCAATTTATTTAACTGTATCATTGAGCCTTCATGTAACTCTAAGATTTCTCTAAGATTTAATTTAGTTGATCCTAACTCAACTTTTATTTCTAAAGGAACATCAAGCAAAAGTTCCAATTTTGATAGATCTATATTTTGGGAGATAGGTTCTTCCCTTTTTTCAAATTCACTGAATTCTACGGGTTGAACCTTGACTTTTTTCTCTTTGATCACGTTAGAATTGCTTTTTTCTTCCACATTTGAACTTTTTGAGCCTTCTTCTTTAACTTTTCTCTTACCAAAAGTTTTTTCCATAAGTTCTTTAATCTTTTGAGCAAATTTCATGGGTATAAATTGCCAGAACGTTGTTTCAGCTATTCCAGTGATTTTTACGTTGAACTTTATGGATATAACATAAGCTTCCTTGTCAGTTTCTATCGGAGGAAATTCTATATTTGGATCCGAAAAATTCAGTACTCGACTGTTTGGTGGAGAAATATCGATATTTGTTTTTAGAAAATCCGATAAGGCAGTTGAAGCTGTACCCATCATTTGGTTCATCGCTTCGGAAACAGCACTTAAACTAATATCGTCTAATTCTCTTTCTTCGATATTTTCTACATCTTTTCCTAGCATTAAATCTGCTATTATATTGGTTAAATTCAGAGGCAATACTAACGTGTTCAAACCATACAATCCTCTTTTGTACTCTACTGTAACGACAACATTTTCTCCTTCAAAATTGGTTGTTATATTCTTAAATTTTATAATATTTGTTTGGGGATATTGGATTTCTATCTTTCTTCTCAGCAAAGTTGAAAGGGTCGTAGCTCCAGAACCCATTGTGATATTTGCAATTTCGCCTATCATATCCAAAAGTGTGTCCAATTTATCATCCACAGTTGAGGCTTCATCATCTTCTTTTTGTTTTGGATCATCGGTGTTATTTATTCCTTTTAATAATGAATCCAATTCATCTTGATTTAAAAATCGATCTTCGTTTTCAGGCATTTTATTCATCTCCTGTTTTTTCTGTAGTTTCACTTTTTTCAGAAGAATCTTGCTTTTTTGTCTTTTTTTTCATGCTTTCTTCAACAAGAAGTCTTTCTAAAAGCTCTTTATTCTTCTCGACGACCTTTACACTGTAAAAACCTTTACTTTTACCTACATTCACTTTGAATATAGGTCTTTCTTCAATTTCTAAATCTATTGGCTCGTCGTAAAAAGAATCTAAGCGGATTACATCACCAACTTCCATATTCAAAAAATCGTTTAAATATATCTCTGTTTTGCCAAGTATTGCGGATAAATTTAACTTTGAAAGTAGCAACGTTTGTCTTAGATTCTCCTTAAATTCTTCGGTATGTCTGTAGGAGGTTGTCCACATTCTTGTTGTTAATTTATCGTTCAAAGGTTCCAACGAAGAAGAAGGGAAACAAAGATTCACAAATCCCTGTACGTTTTTTATCGTAACAGATAAAGTTATAAGAATTGTCATCTCATTTGAAGGAGCAACTTGAACAAATTGGGGATTAGTTTCTAAATTTTCCAAATTGGCATCAAATTCCTCTATATTTGACCAAGATTTTGATAGCATTCTCAGCATAACTCCAGCTTCTTTTCTCAAAATGTTCATTTCTATCTCCGTCGGAGGCCGAATCTCTTCAAGAGTGTTTCCTGGTCCTCCTAAAAGTCTGTCTATTATAACGTATCCTAAGTCTAAGCCCATTTGCAAAATAGCGCTTCCTGAAAAAGCTTCGGACGAAAAAATAACAATAAACGTCGGTGAGTTCAATGATTTTTGGAATTCCGAAAAAGTGATTTGATCAATGCTGGCATATTTAACATCGACAAATGTTCTGCTTCTGCCTGAAAGATAAGTAGATAGCTCTCTTGCAAAACTTTCATGAATTAATTGAAGAGTTCTTAGTTGCTCTCTAGAAAACTTCATCGGCCTTCTAAAGTCGTAATCTTTGATTCTTCTTTCTTCTTCTTGATATTCTTCAAGAACTTCTTCGGGAGTCTCCCCAGAACTCATTGATTTTAAAATACTATCTATTTCTTCCTGTGTAAGGGTTTCATCTTCAGGCATAAAAACACCTCTTTTTCATTTTGCTGATCTGTACAAAATAGCTCTTTTAAGTTTGCCGCATTGTGAAAAAATTTTTTAATTGAAATAGGTTTTGGGGATCTTAAGGAGCTTACCCTTTTGCTGTGTTGTGAAAAAATTTTTTAATTGAAATAGGTTTTGGGGATCTTAAGGGGCTTGCCCCTTAATGTTTACACTTAACCAATCATTATTGACTCGTTGTTATAGTCATTAAAATCATTGTCACCTTTATAACTCCCAAACTTTCCCTTTCGCCTGTAAATCCCAGTATTTCATTTATCGTGTCTTTAATTTGTTTCTTAGTTAGCTCTATTCCTTGTGGAGTTGAAAGTTCACCTCTTGTTTTATTCATAAATATCATTCGTATAGCCTCTAACACCTCTAAGCGGTTGGAAGTTATTAAATCTCTTGCTTGATTACTTCCAACATCTAACTGTAATGAATCTACAACAGCGACGTCATATCCTCCTTTTAACATCATAGTATATCTGGATCCTTCTGTAATTAGAACTACTCTAGCAGGGGTTGTAGCGGATACTTGGGAAGATTGCTCAGAACTTGAAGAAACATTTGATGTTAAAATTCTCACTATAAAAAAAGATGTAATTCCTGATATTATTAAAGCAACGACTATGACTATTATTAAAGTCATTAAAAAAGATGGTCTCGATCTTCTAGTTTTTCCCTCTTCTGAACTTATATTATCATTTTCCAAAACCTTTCGCCTCCACTGTCTTGCATTTATCTTACTCTTTGCCTTAGTATAAGAATATCTATTCTTCTATATTTTTGTCTTAATTCATTCAATCTTGTATTATATTCGTTTTCTAATTCTTTTTCAATTTGCTGTAACTGTGCAGAATTTATTTCTCCTTTTGTGAATTGATCAAATGCAAGGGATTTTCGTGAATCAATTTCCGTCTTTAACAGGTTAATTTCTTTCGTTATTTCACTATCTCCCAAACCGATTGGGAAAAATCTATCTGAATTATAAAAATAATCTATATCAAATTGTCCAGAATTAATCTCAGCCATCTTTTCTACCAACCTTCTATTTTTTAATTCAGTGGTAAAAAAACTAACTACACTTGCCGCTCTAGCTGCACTCAAATGCCAATTAGAAGGATATAAACTTGAAGATAAAACTGGTCGATCATCCGTAAAACCATAAACTTCTATAGCGTTAGATGTGTGTTCTAATATTATTGTACCTATACTATACAACAGCTCTTTAGCTTCGGCGGTTAATTCAGCGCTCCCTGTTTTAAAAAAGGCGATGTCTCTCATAGATATTATCGTCCCTTTATCCGTTTCCTCAATAGTGATTTTTCCCTTATACTTCTCGTCTTCTATAATTTTTAATAATTCTTGCCTAATTCCGGGATTAGAAGTAATCAAAGGTTCTTCGGAAATACTTCTGCCTCCGACTAGTACCCCAATTGGTTGACCTTCAAATACACTTTGTAAACTAACAACCGCCTGTTGAAATTTTCCCGGTGATATAGTAGCCATAGAAAACAAGGCGATAAACATTGTCAACAACAGAGTAGTCATATCGCTAAAAGTTTGCATCCATGAAGCTTCACCTTTCTTTTCTCTTTTCTTTCTAGGCATAAAATATCACCTCTACATTACAAAACAGCTTCACCTTTTTCTGCCTCATAGGCACGTCTTTCTTCTTCACTGAGAAATGCCTTTAGTTTTTCTTCCATCAAATGTGGATTTTCACCTTGTACTATAGATAATATGCCTTCTAACATCATTCGCATTTGGTTGATATTTTTATCCACCCTTTTTTTTAGTTTTTCAGCGGGTGGGAGAGCAATGGTGTTTGCTATAAGAGCACCGTATAACGTTGTAATAAGGGCGAGAGACATTCTCGGCCCAATAGTTGTTGGATCACTAAGAGTATCTAGCAACAAAACTAATCCTATTAAAGTTCCTATCATACCAAAGGCCGGAGCCATAGCTCCCCACGTATCCAAAACTGAGATCTTATCTTCCTCTGTTTCTTGGTACATATCCATCTTCACTTCTAATATTTTTTTAATCTCTTCTGGATCTGTTCCATCAACGGCGGCTCTCAAACCGTCTCGTAAAAATTCACTTTGAACACTGGGTAAATCTTCTTCTAAAGATATCATGCCATCCCGTCTTGCTTTTTCAGAAAACGAGTATAAGATCCTTAATGTTTCAAGGTTGTCGATCTTAGGATTTTTCAAGGCTTCAATGATAATGTTAAATATTTTAAAAGACCTTGAACTTGGATGGGCGATGAATGTTGCACCAATAGATCCCAACACAGTTATAAAAAAAGAAGGTATATCTAGTAAAGTTGTAAATTCACTACCTGCACCTACTACTAGTGCAACTATCGCTAAAGATAAACCGATTATTGTCGATATATCCACAACTATCCCACCTCTTGTTTTGCACTATTCCAATTATAAAAAGTTTGCTCAAAAATAATACATACTTTATTTGCCAAAAATTTCCTTATTTAATTCTACCACTTTTTTCTTAACTTCATCAATACTTTCTTTAACGACATAAACATGTCCGTTCATCATTGTTATGGTTGTATCAGGGTGACACTCTATCTTTTCAATTTGATAAGGGTTTATATAAAATTCTTCATCGTTTAATTTTGTGAGTTTAATCATCTTAACCTCCAAAAATTGTTCACTTTAGAAACTCTAAAACCCGTTTTAGCGTCCCTTTGCCCCGCAGCCCGCCCCTATAAAGAGTATAATTATCTCTTGATGTTTATAATTTCATTAAGGATCGCATCTGCCGTAGTTATACTCCTTGAATTTGCTTGGAATCCTCTTTGAGCTATGATCATGTTGGTGAACTCTTCTGCCAAATCCACATTCGACATTTCCAAAGCTCCTGAATTGATACTACCTCTTCCCCCAACTCCAGAAATACCTATTTGAGGAGTTCCACTGTTTGGGCTCAAAGCGTACATAGAGTTACCCGTAGCTGATAAACCTTCAGGGTTGTTAAAAGTGGCTAAGGCAATTTGCCCTAATGGGGCTGTTAAACCGTTTGTGAAAGACGCTATAATAAGTCCATTGTTATCTATAGCAAAAGATTCTAAAGTTCCTTGGGCATTTCCATCTTGTTCGGTAACCGCTATAGAATTTTCTGCAAAAAACTGAGTGAGTTCTTGGAAATTAATCGAAACGTTAACGGGACCTGCAGCCGCTGCTGATTCGGGATCAACCTCCTCATTTAAAGCAGCTCCCACCTTTGCTGGGTCAAACCAGAAACCTGCTGCTCCATTATCGCCATCTTTGAGATCTTGATCTATGGTACCGTCAGGGTTGATTTTCCATTGAGTTGCAGCTATGTTACCGTTTGAATCAAAAGCAATTACCCCTTCGGCGGGATCGTCGAGTAACTGACCATCGGCGGTACTTTTAAATAATGGGTGCCCATCTTCTAATTCTGCCTTCCAATACCAAGTGTTGGCATCTATTTTTGAGAATTTCAAATAGGCATTGTAAGGATTACCAAGAGAATCGTATACTACGGTTGACGTTGTAACAGATGGGTTTACATACTCAGCTTCTGAAAAGTTGGTTGGGTTGTTGAGATCTGTGAACCTTATTGCTCCACCTGAAGGTGGTTGAATTACCTCTCTGACAGATTTTAAGTCGGAAAGAGACTGATTATTGACAATATATGTATCTGAGTCTCCAACTAATCGTAACCCTGTAAGGGTATAAAAATTAGTGACATCTTTTATCCCCTCTGACAATAAATCGTTGAATTCTTCAATTGAAAATTTTCCATTATTATCTCCAAAGGAGGTTGCATCGACTGTAAAAGTTAAAGGAGTTTCATCTTTCTTGGTGAGTGTTATCGAAACTTCAGTACCTACAAACTCAATATCAATATCTTCGGGATCATAATAAACCGTTTCTCCCGTTGTGTTATCTGTAACACCAATGCTTCCTGTGAGGTTTGAAGAAACAGGAGTAGCGGCGTCTGCAGGAACAGGGACACCAACAGATTGTACGCCATCAAGAACCTGAACATCGATAGTATCTGAAAGGTCTCCTCCTGTAAGCTGCAATCCTTTGAGGGTGTAAGTGCTACTCGTATCTGTTATTCCATTTGATAATAAATCGTTGAATTCTTCAATTGTAATTTCTCCATCTGCAGTTCCAATTGCAAAGTCGGCTTCATCTTTTGTAAAAGTCCACTTAGTATCGTTTGAATCCTTTAGAATTATCTTAACTTGATCTGCATTGCCGTTACTATCCGTATCTTTAAACTCAACTGTTATATTTTGCGGAGGAAAATAAACCGGATCTCCAGATCCGTTTGTCATACTAATACTTCCCTCCAGGGTTGCAGGAACTAAAGCAGATGTAATTACAGATTTAGGGTCAATCTCGGATTTTAGGTCGGAAATAGTCTGAATAGTGAGAATATCTGTATCTGTGCCTCCTGTCAGATTCAACCCTTTGAGGGTGTAATCTACAGTGTCATTGACAACCTTATGCTCTATTCCCTTTGACAGTAAACTTTTGAATTCACCAATCGTAATTTTTCCATCTGCAGATTCAATTGCAAAATCGGCTTCATCTTTTTCAAAAGTTAAACTATCACCATCTTCCGTGGTCAAAGTTATTTTAACTCGATCTGCATAGCCATCATTATCAGTATCGATAAAAGAAACTTTTGTACTAGTTGGATCATAATAAACCGCTTTGTTATCTTTGTCTACTACACTAATACTTCCTTCGAGGCTTGCAGAAACTGGGACTGAAGCCCCTAGAGAAACAGGGGCGCCGTTTCCATCGACTATTTCACCGTTTATGTCAAAAATTGAAATCTTACTACTATCTATAGCGACTCCATTGCTATCGTAATTAACCCAATTAATTACATTTCCCGTATCGTCAAGCTCAACTTTTCCGCTAATTTGGGTAGTTGAAGTTAAATTGCCCGAACCATCGTCAACTGCGAATTTGTAATCAGAACCAACTACACTTGCCGTCCAATTGTAAACATTTTTATCCTTGTTTTCTTCGCTACTCATATCCCTTGTGAAAGAAAATTTGATGGGTATACTTTCACCTGTTGCACTCTTAACGACGATTGTTGTGTCCTGGATACCTACACCAGCGTTTAAATTATTTGCGAGAGCTACAAAAGATGTTTCTGTCGCCTCCATTATTTGATTGGCTGACACTTGGATATTTCCTATGGGTTCGTTGGTATCAATGAACCTATTTCCTTCTTCATCAACTTGTGCTGTCCAACCTTGTAATTTCATGCCGGTTGCTGGTTCTAAAAAGAAACCGTTGTAATCTCTAGTAAAGTTGCCTGCTCGTGTATAGTATTGATCTGTTCCATCTGAAAGTATAAAAAAGCCTTCCCCTTGAATCATAAGATCGGTAACTTTACCTGTAGACATAGGAGAACCTTGTGTCATTATTTTGTCTATAGAAGCTAATTGTGATCCTGCTCCAATTTGCATGGGGTTTACCCCACCTAATTGGTTTTGAGGTGCGATTCCTGAACGTAAGTTTTGAAAAAGCAGTGTTTGAAATGTTGCCCTTGAACCTTTGTAGCCTACTGTATTAACGTTAGCGATATTGTTTGCAACTATGTCGAGTTGATCCTGAAAATTCCTTAAACCTGTGATTCCAGAGTAAATTGATCCCAGCATGTTATACTCCTCCTATCAATAATAATTTTTAATAATTTTATTTTAGGCGCTAATCTCATTCACTACCGAATAAGGATACATTTCACCGTTGATAAGTAGGTAAAGTTCATTGTCTAAGAACTTTACGGCTTCGACAATTCCAGTTTTTACACCGGTATTTGCTACCATTTGACCATTTTCTATAGTGTAAATTCCATAGAGATATTCTCCATCAGGCATCATAGTTCCATCGTTGTTTCTTCCGCTCCAGACATATGAGTGTAAGCCTGCTTCTTGCATGCCTAAATCTTCTGCGTAAACTAATTGTCCATTTGAATTGTAAATCTCTAAATATACTTGGGAGCTGTTATCTAATCCATAGTTTAATCCTTCTGCTACCCCACTTTGCAAGTCAATAGTGTTGTCATTCACTACAACAGTTTTTCCAATCAAGCTTGCAGCTTGCAATTTATTGAGCGACATTTGGGAGTTAACCATTTCCTGAATTGCCTGGCTCATATTGGTTATTTGTTCAGTGGAAGAAAGCTGTGAAAGCTGAGCTACAAGATCTTTGTTTTCCATCGGTTGTGTTGGATCTTGGTTTTGTAATTCTGTAATCAACAGTTGTAAAAAAGCTTCTTTGTCTAATTCTTTTTTGATTTCTCTGTCTTTTTTTGCATCATATGTACTTTGATATATAGAATCCATCGATACTGAGTTAAGCATTCAAATCACTCCTTAAATATTCATCAAAGGTGTAGTAAGTTCCTTCTTCTGACTGATCGCCATTATGATCTTCTTCATGGTATTTTTTCTGCTCTTGCTCTTGTTGATGTTGTTGATTTTGATCGGCTAAATAATGTTCTTCTTGTGTGACATTCACTTTTATACTAATAGGTTGGTATCCTTCATCCCTTAAATTTCCAACTAAAGATTGTAACGTTTTTGATATAATATTTTTTGCGTTTTCGGTTTCCGTTGATATGTTAACAGTTACAGCCTGCCCGTTTTTTAAGATTTGAATATCGACTTTTCCTAATTCTGGAGGAGATATTTTGACTGAGAAACTTTCGTTTAAAAAAGTTTGAGTGTTTTTGGAGATAATTACTTCCTTTATTTGAGCGTTTAAATCTTTTAGATTGGTTGCAGGGATACTGTCTTGTATATTATTTTTGTTGATTTGTAAGGATTTTAAATCTATTTCATTAGTACTTTGAGTGGTTTTTAATTGTTCGATATTTAAATTCTTGCTGGTATCTTCTAAATTGCTAGGTGGCGTAAGTTTAACAGTATTATCTTTTTGTAAATCAGAGTTTTTATCTTTATTGATGTTGCTTTTTCTGGTTTCATAAGGATCAAAATACACATTCTTACCAAGGTTGTTTTTTGTGTTTGAAATCTCTGCTTTCTGATCAAATTGTTTTGATTTTATAGAATTATTATTCTCAGTTTTATTATTCTTTGTTTTATCAATGTTTCCCTTAATCAAGGAATTGGCTATAAAAGTTGTTTCTCCTATTGTATTTGATGAAGGTTTTCCTGCCTTTGGATTATTATTGGTAGTTATACCAAGAGCAGTTTTAATTATATTTAATTCCTCAGGTGTAAATGTTGTTTTAGAGGAAGATAATATTTTTTGTGCTTCAATTAATAACTCTTTTTTATCTCCATTTATAGGTTGGGTTTTTGAAGAATTTAGTATTGTTTGGGATAGTTCTAGTGTGTTGATTTCATCTTTGTTTTCTATACTTTTTGAGTTTTCTTCTATTAATTGTAATAATTTTTGGATATCAGGATTGACAATCTGAGTGGTTTCTTGTGAACCTTTTGAATCGAGGTTGTTTTGTAACATAGTATTGGGACTTTCTTCTATGGAATTAGAATGCTTAATTAAACCTTCTGAAGGTATTTGACTTTTATTAGCCTTACTTTCTTCACTATCACTACTCTGAATGACTTTGTTTTCTTTTATGATAATGCTAAATGCTTTTTGTAATGTCTCTAGTTCAGCCTTTGTAAACTCTGTTTTAGGAGAAGACAATATTTTTTGAGCTTGCTCTAGTGTATTGATTTCATTTTTGCTTTCTATACTTTTTGAGCTTTCTTGTATTGTAGATAATAATTTTTGGATATCAGAGTTTACAATCTGATTGGCTTCTTGTGAGTCTTTTAAATGGAGATTTTTTTGTGACAAAGTAGGAGAAGTTTCTTCTATGGAATTAGAATGCTTAATTAAACCTTCTGAAGGTATTTGACTTTTATTAGCCTTACTTTCTTCACTATCACTACTCTGAATGACTTTATTTTCTTTTATGATTATGCTTAAGGCTTTTTGTAATGTCTCTAGTTCAGCCTTTGTAAACTCTGTTTTAGGAGAAGACAATATTTTTTGAGCTTGAATTAACAACTCTCTTTTATCTTCTTTCGTGAGTTCAGGTTTCGAAGAAATTAGTATTTTCTGGGCTTCTTCTAAATTGATTTCATCTTTGTTTTCTGTATTTTTTGAGCTTTCTTCTATTAATTGTAATAATTTTTGGATATCAGGGTTGACAATCTGATCGGCTTCTTGTGAAGCTTTTGAATCGAGGCTGTTTTGTGACAAAATGGTGGGATCTTTTTCTGTAAATTTAGAATGCTTAATTAAACCTTCTGAAGGTAGTTCATTGTTAATGGGCTGACTATCTTTAATTTCTTTTATGATTATGCTTAAGGCTTTTTGTAATGTCTCTAGTTCAGCCTTTGTAAACTCAGTTTTAGGAGAAGATAATATTTTTTGTGCCTGAATTAATAACTCTCTTTTATCTTCTTCTGTAAACTGGATTTTAGTTGGAGCCCCTGTTTCTTGGGCTTGATTTAATAATTCTTTGCCATCGATGCCATTAGCGCTTTTGTTGAATTCGTTTTTGTTTTCTGTATTTTTTGAGCTTTCTTGTATTGTAGATAATAATTCTCGGATATCAGAGTTGACAATTTGGTTGGTTCTTTGGGAACCATTTGAAGGAAGTTTTCTTTGTAACATAATGGTGGGATCTTTTTCTGTAAATTTAGAAGGCTTAATTAAACCTTCTGAAGGTATTTGACTTTTATTAGCCTTACTTTCTTCACTATTACTACTCTGAATGACTTTGTTTTCTTTTATGATAATGCTAAATGCTTTTTGTAATGTCTCTAGTTCAGACCTTGTAAATTTTGTTTTAGGAGAAGATAATATTTTTTGGGCTTGCTCTAATGTATTGATTTCATCTTTGTTTTTTACACTTTCTAAGCTTTCTTCTGTTAACTGTAACAATTTTCGAATGTCGGATTGAAGAATTTGATTGGTTTCTTGTGAACCTTTTGAATCAAGGCTGTTTTGTGACAGCGTGGGGGGAGTTTCTTTTGTGGATTTAGAATGCTTAATTAAACCTTCTAAAGGTATTTCACTATTGCTACCCTTACTATCTTTGCTTTCTTTTGTGATAATGCTTAAGGCTTTTTGAAGTACTTCTAGGTCGTCCTCTGTAAACTCTGTTTTAGGAGAAGACAATATTTTTTGGGCTTGGGTTAATAATTCCTTTTGATCGATGTCTTTAGTGTTTTTTATAGAAGTTTCTATGAGTAAAAGTAATTGATCAACGTCCAAATGAATGCTTTTTGCTTTTTTAGTGTTTGAAATTATTAAATCTTTCGAATCATTCATATTCAATGTAACTAATAATTCATTGTTTGATTTTTCGTCAGTTTTAATTAAAAATTTGTTAGAATCGTTATTATTATTATTATTATTA
>NZ_AZRN01000007.1 GCF_002895565.1 Petrotoga mexicana DSM 14811 | reverse complement strand
GGGAAACACCCAGAACCATACCGAACCTGACGGTTAAGCCGTATCGTGCCGATGGTAGTACGCTAAGACGTGTGAGAGTAGGTATCGCCCCCTTCACTTTTTTTTAAAGTAATATATTTTGACTTATTTGTATTTTCTCACCCCTTAAAAAAATACCGCATCAGTCAGTTAGATGCGGTATTTTTCTTATTCTTACTTATTTTAATGAGTGAATATCGATTTTCCATCCGGTAATTTTTGCTGCTAATCTAGCGGTTTGACCGCCCTTTCCCACAGCTAAAGAAAGTTGATTCTCAGGGACGTAAACAAAAGCAGTTCTTTCGTCTTCGTTAAGAATTATATTTTTTACTTCAGCAGGGGCAAGAGCGTGCTTTATAAAAATTTTAGGATCTTCTGAATATTCTATAATATCCACTTTTTCATTTTTTAGTTCTTTTAGTAGCTCACTAATTCTTGAGCCTTTTTCACCGATACAAGCACCTACAGGATCAACTCCTGGCATGGAACTAACAACAGCAACTTTAGTCCGTATTCCTGGTTCCCTGACTATTTTTACAATTTTTATGATACCTTCTTCTATCTCGGGTACGATAGATGATAGTAGTTCTGTAATGAGTTCAGGTGCTGTTCTTGAAACCATAATTTTTGGACCTTTTGATGTGTTTTGAATGTTTTTTATGTAGACTTTTACAAGTTCTCCGCTTTTAAAGGTTTCTCCAGGAATTGTTTCTTTCATAGGGAGTTTGGTCTCTAATTTTCCTATTCTAATGTCAATATATTCATCACTGACTTTAATTATTTCGGCGGTTGAAATTCTATTTTTTAAAGCTACGTATTTATCAAACAAGTTTTTCTTTTCTAGTTCCTTCAAATTTTGAAGTATGACTTGTTTGGCTGTTTGAGCGGCAACTCGTCTAAAATCCTTTTTAAGATTAATCTTTTTTCTTACCATTTCACCTATTTCTATTTTTGGATTAATTTTTTTAGCTTCTTCCAAAGAAATTTCTTCTTTAGGGTTTTCAACTTTTTCAACGACTTTCCATAATTGATAAACATTCAATTTTGTTAGATTTTTATCAATTTCAATTTCAACATTTTTTGCCCCATAATTTTTTTTGTATGCACTTTTAATAGATTTAGCTATAATATCGACCAACGAGTCTCTACTTATACCTTTATCTCTTTCTAAGGCATCTATGGCTTCTAATAGATTTAAGTTCAATGTTCTACACCTCCTATATCTTTCAAATTTTACAATTCAATTTCTAAATTGGCTTTATCTATTTCTATTAAATCAATGTTGAATAATTTTCCAGAATCTTTTTCAGTAATTTTAATCTGATCTTCCGATACATCTTCAATATACCCAATTAATACAGGGTGTTTCTTTTCTTTACCTTTTAAAATAAATTTTGCTAATTTTCCTTTGAATCTTTCGTAATCTTTTTTGCCTCTCAATTTTCTATCGAGTCCAGGAGAACTAACTACTAACTCATAACTCTTGTCAAAGAGATCAATTTCGTCTAACCAAGGGTCGAAAGCCTTGGAAAACCTTTCACAATCTCCTATGGACACGTATTCGTCTGCTTTATCGATAACAATCTCTAGAATTTTATTTTTATTACTACCTTTAATTAAGATATCAAAAATTTCAAGACCCAACTTAGAAGCAACGTTATCGGCTTTTTCCCATATTAACTGTTTAATTTCTTTGTTGGTTAACATGGCATTCACCCCTTTCATTTCAAAAAATATTTTTTATAAAAAAGCTCGAGGGCAAAAAGCCCTCGGCACTCATTTTGTTAATTAATTTTCTTTAAATTACCACTAATATTATATCATAAAAAAAATAAAAATCAAGACTATCTAAAAAATTCTATTTTTAATTTTCCATATAAATAAATTATAATATGAAAGAACTAAAACCGCAGCGGGGCAAAGGAGCCCTATATATCGAGTTTTTAAAGACAACAAATTTTGGAATTTAAGGAGGATTTAGAAAATGGCTGATATGGTAGATTACAAAATCTATGGTGATGACATGCAACTAGTGGAAATTGAGCTTGACCCAGGAGAAGGGATTAGGGCTGAAGTTGGTGCTATGATGTATATGGAAGAAGGAATAGTGATGCAAACCAACACAGGTGGAGGTCTTTTCAGAGGTTTGAAAAGAATGATGACTGGAGAAAGTTTTTTTATAACAAACTTTGTACAAAGTGGGGAAGGCAAAGGGCATGTTGCTTTTGGAGCTCCTTATCCAGGTAAGATTGTACCGATTGATTTAATAGAGTTCAATGGTACTTTTATATGCCAAAAGGATAGTTTTTTATGTGCAGCAAATGGGATAGAAATAGAAGTAGAGTTTACTAAAAGGATAGGCACAGGGTTATTTGGTGGAGAAGGCTTCATTCTTCAAAGATTAGAAGGACATGGCATGGCTTTTATTCATGCTGGAGGGGCTTTAATCGAAAGGCAATTACAACCCGGTGAAATTTTAAAAGTAGATACCGGTTGTGTGGTAGGTTTTTCTAAAACTGTGAATTATGATGTTCAGTTTATAGGTGGTTTTAGAAATTCACTTTTTGGTGGAGAAGGCTTGTTCATAGCAAAACTCAATGGTCCAGGGACAATTTATCTACAAAGTCTTCCGTTTTCAAGACTCGCAGACAGAATAAACGCTGCAGCAAAGTATCAAAACAAGGGAGAAAATAGAAATATGGGCAGAGGATTTATTGGTGGATTGTTCAACGATGATCGAAGATTTTGAATTATGGAAATACCAATAATAAAATAAAAATCATCATATATCCTTCTATACCCTTGTCATTTTTAAAACAACAATCTACGATTGGTTGATGAACAGAAGGAAAGTCACGTATTCCCCTTATTCTACACTAAGAATTTGATATAATCATTTTTAAAAACCCTTCTTCTGAAGTGGCAATAAGGGGCTTTTCCTGTTTTTTCATAATAATTTTGGTGGTAATCCTCTGCTTTGTAAAATTCTGAAGCTTTAGTTATCTTGGTTACGACTTTCAAACCTCTATTGATTAACTCGTCTTTTACTTTTTCTGCGATTGCTTTTTGTTCCTCATTTATGTAAAATATTTCGCTTCTATATTGCTCTCCAATGTCGGGCCCCTGACCATTTTCTTGGCTAAAGTCATGAATTTCAAAAAAATATCTGACTAATGATTCGTAGCTTATTATGTTTGGGTCGTAAACAATTAAAACGGATTCTGCATGACCTGTTTTTCCACTACAAACCTGTTCATAAGTTGGATTTTCAACAAAACCACCTGTGTAACCACTGACTACGTCGATGACACCTGCGACTTTTTTAAACATGTATTCTACTCCCCAAAAACAACCCGCTGCAAAGATTGCTGTATCTGTTGGTATTTCGCTCATTTTAATCACCTCTTATTTTCTATGCTCCACATATATATGTTATCACTAAAAGAGCTTCAAAAATCACACGATAATTGTCGCTGCTTATTTTCACCTTTCTTCCATCTATTCTTTCTGTTAATGGCATAGATTCCACCATATCAGCTTTTGAAGTGTCAGAAAATTCAACAATCATCTCGATGGGTGAGTTGAATGTGTAGACATCAAAATATTCTTTGTTTTTATCTATCATTTCTTTAGTTGTGCTTTTAATTTCTTCCAGTAGTTGCTTCATAGGTTTAAACTCTGCAGAGTATCTGCCTAAGGATCTTTTGGTTTCTACATAGTATAAATGTTTAAAATATGGATTCAATTGGTTTTTGAGTTTATCATCCCCAACAACCATTGCCAATGGAACGCCAAAACTACCTCCGTATGCGGCATTAATTAAAGTTTCATTCATTTCTACTTTATTGATCCAAATATTATGAATAGAGGAACTTGAATAAGTATGATCCATAGTAGAGTATTTCTCTCCAACTCCAGCATGGTAACCAAAAAAGATCATCCTATCGAAAGATTCATCTATACCGGTCATCATATAATATTTTCTTATTCCACCGCTGATTAATTTTACGTTTGGGAATTCTTCTGTGATCTCCCACGGAATGTTGTTCCCTTCCGCATGGGAATCTGACAAAGTGATCTCATGTTCTTTTAACTCTTCTAATAAAGCTTCTAACTGTCTAACAGCATATGTTTGTTTGTAATCTTTATTATTTTTTGTGACATCGTTCCATTGTGCAATACCCCCAAGCCCTTCAAAATCAAATGAAATGTATATTTTTATAATAATCATCTCCTTATTGATGATTCTCAATGTCTTTAGAACCCATAAAACTATATATAGCGCCCCTTGCCCCGCTCCCCACCCATAAGGA